>CAYOOR010000038.1:0-4961 GCA_964405695.1 uncultured Alphaproteobacteria bacterium | reverse complement strand
ACCCTATGGATTTTGTTTTATGGAAACCCTCTACAAAAGATCAACCGGGATGGGACAGTCCTTGGGGAATAGGAAGGCCTGGTTGGCATATTGAGTGTTCTAGTATGATAGAAGCTTATTTAGGGGAAACGATTGATATACATTTAGGAGGTAATGATTTAATTTTTCCTCATCATGAAAATGAAATTGCTCAAAGCACTTGTGCTCACAATGGAGCATTGCTAAGTAAATATTGGATCCATAATGGATTTATTTCTATGGATAAAGAAAAAATGTCTAAATCAATAGGTAATATTATTTTAATTAACGATATATTAAAAAAACACACAGGTGAAACTATTCGACTTGCAATGCTTTCAGCTCATTATAAACAACCTTTAAATTGGAATGAAAAAATATTATCTCAAGCAAATAAAAATTTAGAAAAACTTTATAACGTAATTGGTGATGAAAAAAATTTTAAAAATATCCAACCACCAAAAAAATTCTTTAATGCGCTTTTAAATGATTTAAATACACCGGAAGCACTTAAAGAATTATATGGATTATTAAAAAATAAAAATCAATTAAAATCTGCTGCAAATTATTTAGGAATATTACAGTTAACAAAAACTGAATGGATTAATCAAAAGAAAAAAATTAAAAATCTAGATGAAAAAAAAATAAATAAATTAATTTCTGATAGAGATAAAGCAAGAAAAGAAAAAAATTTTAATAAAGCTGATAAAATAAGAAATGAACTTGCATTAGAAGGAGTAATTTTAGAAGATTCTCCGATTGGAACTAAATGGAGGATTAATAATTAAAATATGAAATCATTGATAGTTATATTCACTTTATTAATCATCGTTTTGCTTATTTATTTAATATTCGCAAAAAAGAAGATAAAAAAAGAAGAAAAAATTATAAATGCTGATTACGAAGATTTAGATAAAAAGGATAAAAATTAAACTGCAGCCTGTTCTCTAACTCTTAAAGTATTTTTAGATCCATGAACATCATCCCAAAATTTCTTCATTTCAAGTTTGTAAAATCTTTTTATTGAAAATTCTTTTAAATTAAAATTTTTAATTTTTGTTTTTCTCCCAAGAATTAAATCAGAAATTATTTCCCCAAATATAGGCGAATATTTAAAAGCTTGTCCAGCACCTAAACAATGAAACAAATTACCTACATCTTTATCATTGCCTAAAATAAATTTTAAGTCTGGAGTAATATCAAAAAAAGTAATATATCCACCATTAAAAATATACGGAGCGGTATGCGGAAATCTATCTCTAATCATTTCAGAATATTTATTAGTTTCAGAATAAGATGCTGTAAAATTTGAAGAATCAAAAAAAACATCTGCACCTTTCATCGATGTAGGTTCTTCAGCAAAACTTCTAGCAATTGCAGCAGGAGATCTATCTCTTGGTTGATGAATATGTAATTCACCATTTTTCCATGATCTAAAATAGGATAAATTAATATAATCAGCAATAATAGGAAAATTATAAGGTAATTTTTTTTTACTAATTAACCAATTAGAAACATAAACAGGTTGTAAACTTACAGGTATTTTAACTCCTATACTATCAAAAATTTGTGGTGACCATCCTCCTGCAGCATTAATTACATTTTCAGCTAAAATTATTCCATGATTAGTTTTTATTTTTGAAATTTTTCTTCCTGATTTTAATTCAAAGCCAGTTACTCGGGTATTTTCCTTTAATTTTATATTATTGATTTCTAACGCGTGATACATTGCATTTCTAACATCAATTGGATCAAAAAGCATCGCATTTGGTTCATAAAAATATAATTCATTTTCTTCATCTATTCTTATTAAATTATTAGTTAAGGATTTAATCTCTTTAGATTTAATACACTTAAAATCAATATTGGCTTTATTAAGTTTTTTTTCTAAATCTTTCCAAGTTTTGGCCGCATCCTTTTTATCATTTCTAGCAATCCATATTGCTCCAGATTTTTCTGGTTTAATATCAACACCCCAATGATTATGTATATTTAGCCACATTTGGTTAGCTTGTTCAGCAAAAGTAGCAGCTTGAATAGAAGCATTTGCTGATCTTATAATTCCACTATGTCTAGAACTTATCCCACCTGCTAAAACACTTTTTTCTAATATACATACAGAATTTCCTTTATTTTTAAGTTTACGCGATAAAGCAATTGCACTTGCAACTCCTAAACAACCTCCTCCGATAACTACCGTGTGAAATTTATTTATCATAATTTAAATTTAAAGAAAAATAGCAAATACGTACTAAGACTCATTAAAATATGGTTACTTTACAAAAAAAAATTTTTATTTGTAATGAATTCTTCCTTTAAGAGTAATCGAAAATATCAATCAATTAACCAGTTTTTTGCCATATTTATAAATTAAATTAGAAGTAATTATCAGTGGAGGTAATTATGACTTGGTATACACCTAAAGTCGCAGAAGTGGCTGTTGGTCTTGAAATCAATAGCTATGCTTGCGCTGAAGTCTAAAAAATAAAAATAGCCCTACTTTTTAGGGCTATTTTTTTTTCTCAGTTGATTATAAAATCAAAAACTATAATTAATTGATTATGAATAACTTACCTAAAACATTACCGATATTTCCATTAGAAAATATTCTTTTCCTACCTAAAGTAAATCTGCCTCTTTACATTTTTGAACCAAGATATTTAAATATGATAACTGATACTATTAATAAAGAAAATCTTATTGGGATGATACAACTCACAAATTCAAAAGATAATAATTTTAATGAAACTTTTAAAATTGGTTGTGCTGGAAAAATTATTTATTACGAAAAAACTACTGATGGAAAATTTTTAATTGTATTAAAGGGAGTATCAAGATTTAAAATACAAAAAGAACTGTCATTAAGAAATGGATATAGAAGAATTGTTCCTAACTGGACTAATTTTAAAAACGATTTAAAAGAAAAAAAAATTAACACTAAATTAAAAGAAAAACTTGTTCAAAATATTAAAAATTACATAAAAACATTAAATATAAATTTTTTTGAAAAACAATTAAACAAAATACCAACCAATGAAATAATTCAAATAGTTGCTAAAGAAATTGCTTTTTCTAAAATTGAAAATCAAAGTATTATAGAATGTGATAATTCATCTAAAAGAATCGAACTATTAATAAAATTTTTACAAAATTTATCAGCATTCGATAAAAGCGATTCTATTCATTAAAAAATATTAAATTTTTGTAGGATTTGTTAATCCCTTATATATTTTTTTCGGATTAAAAAATTTCTTTTTTTCCTTAAATATCATTTTTATTTTTTTTTTCTTTTTAATAGGAACAGCTCTATAAAAACATGATTTATAACCAACATGACAGCTTGCTTTAGTTTCAACTTTAACCCATATAGCATCTTGGTCATCATCAATTCTCATTTCTTTTACTTTTTGAATAAATCCACTAGTTGCTCCTTTGTGCCACATCATTTTTCTAGATCTACTCCAATAATACACTTCTCCTGTTTCTATTGTTTTTTTTAATGCTAAACGATTCATATATCCATGCATTAAAACATTATTATTTTTAAAGTGAGTAGTTATAACAGGAATTAAACCATATTTATCAAATTTAGGTGCTAGTTCCTTACCTTCTTCAATTTGTTTTATTGATTTTCTTTTTATAAACATAATCTGAAATTTCTCCTGGTCTAGTAAACCATATATTTTTTTTTTTTTTATGATTTTTTACATATTCAAGCATTTTTTTTAAATATTTAAATCTAAATGGTTGGCCGACTATAAAAGTATGTAAAGACAAACCACAAACTACAGGATATTTTTCTGATTCTTCTAATAATACATCTAATTGATCCATAAACATTTTAGCAAACTGTTCTGGTGTATGATGACGATAAAGCATTGCTGGAGCATCATTTATTTCAACAGGATAAGGTATTGATAAAATTTTTCCTTTTTTTGTTTTCATCCAAATAGGCTGGTCATCCATTGGCCAATCCATCAAATACTTGTAACCATTTTCTTGAAGAATATCTGGTGTATGATGACTTTCTGAAATCCATGGTCCCATCCATCCTTTAGGGTTTTTTCCCTCATTTTTTTTTATAGCCTCTGTAGCTTCAATTATTAATTTTTTTTCTTTTTCTAAAGATAAATCACCTTGGCTTTCAGCATTAGTTCTCCCATGACCTATTATTTCATCTTTTCTTTTTCTAATTCTTTTAATTATTTCCAGCCCATGATCGTATACAGAAGAATTAACCAAATGACAAGCAGGAAGTTTGAGTTTATCTATCAAATCAAAAAACCTCCAAATACCAACTCTTAAACCATATGCTGTCCAACCATAATTTCTAACATCTGGCTGTGGTGTGGTATATGACGGTGTGTGTATTTTTCCTTCACCAAAAGAAAATCTTTCAATATTCATAGCTATATAAAAAGCTAATTTTTTTTTTTTTGGCCAAGAAAATTTTTTTCTACTTACAATCGAGGAATATGGGTATCTATTATGATGTTTTAATTTCAATTTTTTTTTAATTAGAAAAATCTATAACTGTTAATTTAACAAAACAAATTTATTTTTCTAGTCTGATTTCAAATAAACCATTCCACAATATTGACATATAATTTTTTTTTTATTTCCAAAATTATAATATACTGCTGGATGTCCATCATGTTTTTCCCCACCTTTACATGAGATAACATCTTGATCTTTTTTAATTTTTTTTATAATTAATTTAGTTATTTTCTATCTCCGTTACCATTAGATCCCATAGATTGAAAAAATTCTGCATTAGACTTTGTTGCTTTCAATTTATCAATTAAAAAATCCATAGCATCGCTAGTTCCCATTGGCAAAAGAATTCTTCTTAAAATATGCATTTTTTGTAGAGTTGGTCCATCTACTAATAATTCTTCTTTTCTGGTACCTGATTTGGCTATATCCATTGCTGGAAAAGTTCT
>CAYOOR010000037.1:0-15982 GCA_964405695.1 uncultured Alphaproteobacteria bacterium | reverse complement strand
TATATTTAGCAACTTTTATTACTGTCATCACTGGAATACAGCATTTTAAAACTTTTTTAAAATTAAAAAAATGACACAATTATCAAACGACTGTTTTAAACATAGTAAAAAAAGAATATCTTTGGAAAAAGCAGTTTCTATTTTAGAAAAAAGAATAAAGTGTATAAAAAAAACACAAAAAATTAAATTAGATCAGTCATTGGGAAGAATTTTATCAAAAGATATCTTCTCAAAATTAAATGTACCCCCTTTTGATAATACTGCTGTAGATGGATATGCATTTAAATATTCAGATTTAAACAAAAAAAAAGAAACAGTATTAAAATTAAATGGAAGAATTGCAGCTGGTCAAAATTTTAATAAAAAAATTAACAAAGGAGAAGTTGTAAGAATTTTTACTGGTGCCAAAGTACCAGAAGGAACAGATACTGTTATCATGCAAGAAGATTGCAATGTAAATGGAAATAAAATTATTTTAAAACCAGGAATTTTTAAAGGTGCCAATATTAGAAAAAAAGGTGAAGATATTAAGTTTGGAAAAAAAATTATAACAAAAGGGTCTAAGCTAAAAGCACAAGACATTGCTTTAATAGCATCAATTGGAATTAAAGAAATAGAAATATATGAAAAATTAAAAGTTGGAATTTTTACTACTGGCAACGAATTATTTGAACCTGGAACTAAAACATCAAAAAACGGTATTTATGATTCAAACAGATATTGTCTAAAAAATTTACTGAAAACAATTAATTGCTCCGTTAAAGATTACGGAATAAAAAAAGATAATGAAAATTTAATTAAAAATACTTTAAAAAAAATTTCTAAAGAATGTGATTTAATTATAACTACCGGTGGTATGTCAGTTGGTGAAGAAGATTATGTTAGAAGAGTTGTAGAAAAAAATGGTTCATTAAATTTTTGGAATATTTCGATTAAGCCCGGAAGACCTGTTGCACTTGGTAATATTTTTAAAAAACCATTTATTGGGCTACCAGGAAACCCCGTTTCTGTAATGATTACTTTTTTAAAAATAGCCTTACCTGCTATAAATAAATTATCCGGTTTTTTATCGCCAAAAAAAAACAATTTTATTGTTACAGCAGATTTTAACTTTGAAAAAAAAAGTGGAAGAAAAGAATTTTTAAGAGTAAAAGTATCAAAAAATTCAAATGGGCAAGTAAAAATTAAACATTTCCCTAATACTGGCTCAGGAGTTTTTACTTCAATGGTGGAAACTGATGGTTTGATTGAACTCCCAGAAAAATTAACTTTTTTAAAAAAAGGATCAAAAGTAAAATTTGTTCCTTATAGTGAAATATTAATATGAAAATAATTTATTTTTCCTGGTTAAAAGAAAATATAGGTCTCTCAGAAGAAAATATTAAGCTTCCTTCTAACATAAAAAATATTAAAAATTTAATTAAATGGTTAAGTGAAAAAAGTAACAAACATAAAAAAGTTTTTTTAAAATCAAAAAATATCCGTGTTTCAATTAATCAAAAGATTGTTAATAAAAATAGCAAAATTAAAAAAAATGATGAAATAGCTTTTTTTCCACCTTTTACTGGAGGTTAAATGATAAAACTACAAAAACAAAAGATAAATATTTCAAAAGAAAATAAAAAAATTTTAAAAAAAAAAATTGGTGCATTCGTAAATTTTGTTGGAATTGCCAGACCTACAAATAATTCAAAAAAAATTCAATTTATAGAAATTGAGCATTACCCAGGTATGACAGAAAAAAAAATTAAAAAAATTGAGATTTATGCTTTAAAAAAATGGAAATTAAATAATTGTATTATAATTCATAGATACGGAAAGATTACACCTGGTGAAAATATTGTTTATATAGCTACAACTGCACAACATCGTGTAAATGCATTTAAAGCATGTGAATTTATTATTGATTATCTAAAAGTTGAAGCTCCATTTTGGAAAACAGAACATTTAAATAATAAAAAAATCTTTGTTAAATCTAAAAAAAGAGATGAAAGAAAAATAAAATTTAATTATTGATTTTATTTTTTTACAAAATTATCAAAAAGATTAATAAGTTTCTTTGTAACGAAACCAACTTTAAATTTTTTACTATCTATTTGAGAAACTGGAGTAATTTCAACTGCTGTTCCAGTTAAAAAAATTTCATCTGCTATCAATAATTCTTTAGGTAATATTTTTTTTTCTATAACTTTAATTTTATTTTTTTTTGCTATTTTTATAACGGTTTTTCTAGTAATTCCATTTAAAAAACAGTCTGCAATTGGAGTGTATAATTTTTTATTTTTTATAAAAAAAATATTTGATCCTGTAGATTCAGCTACATGTCCTTTATAATCTAACATCAACGCATCATCAAAACCATTTTTTTCAGCATAATGCTTGCTTAGTGTACAAATCATATATAAACCGGCTGCTTTTGCATCTGTAGGAGCGGTATTTGCAGGAGGTCTTCTCCATTTTGCTGTTTGAAGTTTTATTCCATTAAATCTCTTTTTTTTATCAAAATAAGTATTCATTGGCCAAGTAGCTATTGCTAAATGAATTTTTGTATTTTGGGCAGAAATAGCCATCATTTCACTTCCTCTCCAAGCAAAAGGTCTTAAATAACCATTAATTATTTTTTGTTTTTCAACTATTTTTAAACAGGCACTATTTATTTTTTTTTCATTATAAGGTAGTTTAAAACCAAGAACTTTCGCAGAATAAAATAATCTTTTTGTATGATCTTTAAGTTTGAAAATTTTTCTATCATAAACTCTAGCTCCTTCAAAAACACAGCTTCCATAATGTAATCCGTGACTTAAAATATGTATTTTAGCTTTTTTCCAAACAACAAATTTACCATTTAACCAAATATACCCTGGTCTATCTTCAAAAGTTTTTATTTTTTTCATACCTATATACTTATTTAAAAAATAAATAAAAATTTTTTTTTGTTAAAATAATATTTAAATATAAAACATATTAAAATAAAAAATGACAAACTTAAATAATATTTACAACCCATTATTTTTAAAAAAAAAAGAATTAAAAACAGCTTTCGAATTACTATTCTTTATAACAAAAGATTTTGATAAAAATATTAGTTTATTATTAAAAAAGTATAAATACAACAAAACTCATTTTGCCGTAATTTTTTTGGCTTCAAATAATTATTTTTTAACAATTAAAGATTTACTTATAATTCTAGATATAAAAAAACAAAGTCTTTCAAAAGTAATTAATAAATTAATTAATGATGAAATTATTTTTTTAAAACAATCAAAAAAAGATAAAAGAAACAAAAATATTTATCTTACAAAAAAAGGTATTAAAATAGAAAAAAAGTTGATAGAGAAACAAATAAAAAACATTGCTCTTGCATATAAAGATGCGGGTACTGAATCTATAAATGGTTTTAAAAAAATTTTAATAAACTTAATTAGTAAAAATTCAAAAAACATTCTTAAAAAAAAATTATGAAAATAAATTTGCCACATATTTTGCTCGTTGATGATGATAAAAAAATTTTAGAACTAATTAATGATTATCTAAATAAAAATAATTTTAGAGTGATGACTGCTGAAAATGCATCAATTGCAAGAGAAAAAATAGAAAATATAGAATTCGATTTAATAATTCTAGATATTATGATGCCTGGGGAATCTGGTTTAAATTTAACTGATTCTTTAAAAAAAAATAATTTTAAAACTCCTATATTACTTTTAAGTGCATTAGGAAATCCTGAAGATAGAATAAAAGGTTTAGAATTAGGTGCTAATGATTATTTAACAAAACCATTTGAGCCTAAAGAATTACTTTTAAGAATTAATAACCTTATACAAAAAAATAAATTTTTAAAAAAAATAAATAAAAAAATAAAATTTGGACCTTTTGTATATTCATTAAAAAATGAAATTTTATTAAAAAATGGTAAAAGATTTATTCTTACATCAAGTGAAAATAAATTACTGAATATTTTAGCCAAAAAACATGGAGCGCCAATATATAGAGAAAATTTATCAAAAATTCTAAATATTCCAATTAATAGTAGAGCTTTAGATGTTCAAATAACAAGATTAAGAAATAAAATAGAAAGTAATAAAAAATTTCCAACATATATACAAACTGTAAGAGGAAGAGGTTATGTTTTAAAAATAGATTAAATAATCTTCTATAAATAAAAATGATTAAAAATTTTTTACCACAAACTCTTTTAGGCAGATCAATATTAATTTTATTAATACCTTTAATACTTCTTCAAGTTGTTATTATTCTTATTTTTTATAATCGACATTGGGATACTATCATTAGACATAGATCAATAGATTTTGTTAATGATATAACTTTAGTAGTAGAATCTTTCGAAAAAAATCAATTATTAGGAAATAAAGATTGGATACTTAATGAAGCTTCTACAAAATTACAATTGATTACAAAATTTCATGAAAACAATTATAAAAATAATAATTTTGATGATTATAAAAAAAAATATAGTGATTTAAAAAAATATTTAGAAAAAAGTTTGAAACCTTACGGAAAAGAAGCTTTTTTAAAAGTTGATGACAAAAAAAAACTAATAACTGTAACTATTAAAATTGACAACGGATATTTAGAATTTAAAGCTAATAAAAAAAGAATATATAGTTCCACTACATACATTTTTGTATTATGGATGATAAGTGCATCAATAATTTTATTTATAGTTGCCTTATTATTTCTTAAAAATCAAATAAAACCTATTCGTAAACTAGCTATTGAAGTTGATAGATTTGGAAAAGGAAAAAATACCAAAAATTTTAAACCAAGTGGGGCAAGAGAGGTTAGAAGAGTATCAATTGCTTTTAAAATAATGAAAGAAAGAATTGAAAATTCTATAACACAAAGAAATAAAATGTTTTCTTCAATTTCGCATGATATCAGAACTATTTTAACTAGAATGAAATTAAATTTAGAATTACAAAAATTAAATAAAGGGGGATTAAAAAAAGACTTAGATGAAATGGAAAACATGGTTGAAGAATATCTAAATTACGCTAAAGGTGAAAAAAATGAAAAAATTCAAAAAATTAACATTTCAAAATTAATTAGTTCAATCATTAATAGATATGAAAAAAAAAATATAATTTTCAAAAATAAAAAAAGAATAAATTTACTAGTAAAATCAAATTCAATAAAAAGATGTATAGATAACATTATATCTAATAGTCTTAAATTTAGTAAGAATATAAAAGTTGAGTGTGAAAAAATAAATAGTTATGTAAAAATTATTATTGATGATGATGGGCCTGGAATTCCTGAAAGTGAAAGAGAAAAAGTTTTACAGCCTTTTTATAGAATAGAGGAATCGCGAAATAAAAAAACTGGGGGATTAGGTTTAGGTATGACAATAGCAACAGATATAATAAATAATCATGGTGGTAAATTAGATTTAGATAATTCTCCTATGGGCGGCTTAAGAGTAATAATTAATATTCCTACATAATTATTTTTTCAATCATTCCTAATCTATTATCTAGTACAGACATTATTTTTTCATTATTAACAGAATCATCTTTAAACCATTCATAAAGAATAGATAGATAAAAAAAAGAAAATAAAAAAACTTTTAAATTTTTTTTTGACGTATTTATATTAATTTTACTCAATTCTAAATTAATTTTCATACTATTGAAAAAACTTTTATAAAATTTTAAAAAAAGATCAGGTTTATTCTGAAAAGAAAAATAAAAATTTTTCAAATTCTTCTTATAAGGATTAAATAAATCTAATCTGGTCATACATATTTCAAATAAATTATCTTTAATATTTGATCCAAATTTCTTTTTCATAATTTTTTTTTTTAATAAATCATCAATATTTCCAAAAAAAGATATTAATATTTCTTCCTTTGTATTAAAAAATTTATAAAAATTTTTTCTTGAAATTTTAGATTTCTGTTGTATTTCTTCTATACCTATTCCATTAAAATTCTTTTTTAAAAGAATTATTAATAAAGTATTCTCGATTTTACGCTTTATTTTATTCATATTTAAAATTTTAAATTGATTTTTATACTACTTTAAAGATCGTAAAATTCTAGCTTTCTTAATTGCTTGATTAATTGAATTAATTATTATTTTTTTTACATTCTTGTTTTCAAGAAATTTAATACCAGCCTCCGTTGTACCACCTTTACTTGTAACTTTCTTTCTTAATTCATTAAAACTTTTATTTTCATTAATTAAAATCTTTGCTGTTCCATAAAATGTATTTTTTATTAATTCTGTTGCAAGTTTTTGATCCATTTTATTTTTTATAGCCACATTTTGCATTGCCTGTAAAATATAATAAAAATATGCTGGTCCACTACCTATTATTGCTGTCATTAGATCAAAATATCTTTCACTTTTTAATTTAAATACTTTCCCTATTAAATTTAATAGAAATAAATCTTTTTCTTTTTTTATAAATTTTTCTGAAAAATAAATTATTGTTCCTTGATTAATTGAGATTGGAGTATTTAACATCAAACGAATAATTTTTTTAGAATTCGAAAAATTTTTTTTTATATCTTTAAGTTGTTTACCGGCTAAAATTGAAAAAATAACAGAATCTTTATTAATTAAAGAATTATAACTAGATAATGAATTTAAATCATTTGGTTTAACAGACAAAAAAACATACTTTACTTTATTGAGTAAATTTAAATTGTTTTTTTTTTCAATAAAGAATATTTCTTTTTTAAATTTTTTCTTTAAATATTTTTTTCTTGCTATGCTTTTTTCTAAAATATAAATTCTAGAAATTTTTTTTTTAAAATCTTTTCTTTTTTTTAACCAACCTGATATCAATGCGGTTCCAATTTCACCACAACCTATAATTAAAATTGTTTCTTTCAATTAGGATGTTCCTTCAGTTTGAAAATCAAAAAATAAAATTGCTTCTTCAGCTTTTTTTCCTCCCCAAAGAACTAACTGAAAAATAGGAAAGAATTTCTCACTCTGTATAATAGCATAATTTAAAATTTCTTTTAAAAAATCAAATTTAATATTTTTTGACTCTTTAATTATTATAGAATTTTTAAAAGTTGGATATTTCAAATCATTAATAATAAAATGCCCATAATCAATTTTTTTATTAATTAAATTTAATAATTTATATATCTCAATATTATTTGAAAAATCCATTTTAATATAAAAAAAAGATTTTATTTCTATTCTTTCTGATTTTTTTAGCCAAGATACCTGAATTATTAAATTTGAATATTTAGTTGGAACTTCAATATAAATTTCATCTTCAATAGGTCTTTCAAAAACCCAATTTTTTGAAATTATTATTTCTTCTAATAAATTAATTGGGTGAAATTTAGAATCAGCAATATCTGCAAGTGATGTTGTCATTTTAATATATATTGTATATAACAATAGTAATTATACTATATATTGAGGAATATAAATACTTTTTTTTTTTTAACTTTTAATAACTAACAATTTCTATAATTTATTAATATCAATAAAAAAAAATTAAAAAAATGATTGTTATCACTGGTGGTGCAGGTTTTATAGGTTCAAATCTAGTCGCTGCGTTAAACAAATTAAATATAAATAATTTAATAATATGTGACTCAGTTAATTCAAATTTAAAAAAAAAATATTTAAATAAAATTAAATATAAAAAAATTATTATTCCTTCTAATTTGTTTTTTTTTTTTAAATAAAAATAAAAATATTATTAAATATATTTTTCATCTAGGTGCAATTTCAGCCACAACTTCTAACAATTTTAAAAAATTGTTAAAAAATAATTTTGAATTTTCAGTAAAAATTCTAGAATTTTGTACAAAAAATAAAATTAATTTAATTTATGCTTCCAGTGCAGCAACATATGGAAATGGAAAATATGGTTTTAAAGATAATGAAAATATTGAATATCTTAAAAAATTAAAACCGCTAAATTTATATGGACAAAGTAAACATCTTTTTGATTTACATATTTCAAATAAAATAAAAAATAAAAAAAAATTACCAAATCAATGGGTTGGGTTAAAATTTTTTAATGTTTATGGAAATAATGAAGAACACAAAAAAAAACAAATGAGTGTTATATCATATTTGACCCCACAAATTAAAAAAAAAAATAAAATAAATTTATTTAAATCTCATAATAAAAATTATAAAGATGGTGAGCAAAAAAGAGATTTTGTTTATATCGATGATTGCATAAATATAATTTTATGGTTTTATAGAAATCAAAAAAAAACTGGAATTTATAATGTAGGTACAGGGCAACCAAGAACTTTTTTAGATGTAGCTAATACCCTATTTAAAGAATTATCCAAAAAAAAAAATATTCATTTTATTAAAACTCCAAAAAATATACTTAAGCATTATCAATATTTAACAAAAGCTGATTTAAAAAAATTAAGGAGTATTGGGTATAAAAAGAAATTTAAAAAAATTGAAGATGGAATTAGATTATTTTTAAAAAAAATTTAATAATTATTTAACCAAAGGAGTTTTAAAATTTTTTTATTAGATATAGATCCTGTAATTTTTTCAATAGGTCCTCTTGAAATTAGATGGTATTCAGTATCATATCTGCTTGGATTTATCTTAGGCATACAATATATAAAAAGTATTAGTACTAAATATGAACTAAATTTAGATAATAATTTTATTAATGATCTTTTCTTTTTTTCAATTTTAGGTGTAATAATTGGTGGAAGAATTGGATATATTTTACTTTACAATCCTTCTTATTATTTTTCTAATTTAACTGAAATATTTAAAATCTGGAAAGGTGGAATGGCATTTCATGGAGGTTTAATAGGAATAATTATCAGTACATTAATTTTATGTAAAAAAAAGAAAATTAATTACTTACTAATAACCGATTTGATTGCTTGTGCTGCCCCAATAGGTATTTTTTTTGGCAGGATTGCAAATTTCATTAATAGTGAATTAGTTGGAAGAGTTACAAATAATAAAATAGGTATAACTTTTAAAAATATTGATAATCTTACAAGACATCCTAGTCAATTATATGAAGCTTTTTTAGAGGGTTTCCTTTTATTTTTCATTTTATTTTTTTTAAAAAATAAAGAAGTTTTTAACAAAAAAAATGGTCTACTATCATCTTATTTCTTAATTTTTTATAGTTTATTTAGATTTATTTGTGAATTTTTTAGAGAACCAGATCCGTTTTTAGGATATCAATTCTTAAATTTAACAATAGGTCAAATTTATTCTATAGTTTTCTTTATTATTGGTATATTCATTTTTTTTAAAAATAAATAATGAAAAATTTAGAAGAAATTTTAAAAAAAAGAATTATTGTTTCTGGTCCGTTAAGTATTTCTGATTTTATATCAGAAACTAACTTAAATAAAAATTTTGGATACTACAATAAAAATCTACCTTATGGAAAAGACAAAGATTTCATTACTGCTCCTGAAATAAGCCAAATGTTTGGAGAAATAATTGCCTTATGGGCAATAGATTGTTGGAATAAAATGGGTAAACCAAAAAATTTTAACATAATTGAATTAGGTCCTGGTAGTGGAACTTTAATGAATGATTTTTTAAGAACAATAAATTCTAATAAAGAATTTGTAAAGAATTGTAATAATATATTTTTTTTTGAAGCTAGTATTTTTTTAAAAAAAATACAAAAAAAAAATATAAATAAATTTAATATTAAAATTAAAAAAAAAATTAAATGGATAAATAATTTGAATAAAATAAATAAACTTCCTTTTATTTTAATTGCAAATGAATTTTTTGATGCGTTACCAATAAAACAAATTGAATTTACAAAAACGGGATGGAGAGAAAGAATGATAAATTATGATAAAAAAAAAAAATCTTTTCATTTTTCATTCTCAAATAACGAAACATTACTTGAAAAATTCTTACCTAAAAAAAGTAAATATAAAATTGGATCTATCTATGAAATTCCAATAAAAATGATGATTTTTATAGATGAATTATTTAAAAAAATGAAAAAAGAAAAAAGCACATGTTTAATTATAGATTATGTTAAAAATAAAACTTTTGGTAATTCTTTAAAAAGTATAAAAAAACAAAAAATTACTAAAATTTTTGACGCTATAGGTAATTCAGATATAAGTTCACATGTTAATTTTAATTTATTTGAAAAAATAGCAAAAAAAAATAAATTAAATATTTTTGGACCAATAAATCAAAGAAATTTTTTAATTAATATTGGTATTTTATATAGAGCTAAAATGTTAATGAATAAAGCAAATAATAAGCAAAAAAAAATGATACTAAATAACCTAGATTTTTTAATCAACAATAATAAAATGGGTGAAATTTTTCATGTTATTTCAATAAGTAATAAAAACTTAAATACCATAGAGGGTTTTAATAAATAAATGTATATTTACAAAGAAATTAATAAATATTCCCATATAAAATGTGCATTTTTTTCAAGAAAAAATGGTGTAAGTAAAAATATATATAATTCACTAAATTGCAGTATTGGCTCAAATGATAAAAAAGAGGATGTGTTTAAAAACAGATTAATAGCTTTAAAAAAAATAGGTTTAGAAAAAAAAAAGCTTATTATACCCAGCCAAGTTCATAGTAATAAAATAAAAATTGTTAACATGTCTTCAATTAGTAAAAAAATTATTGCTGATGGATTATTAACAAAATCAAATAAAATAGTATTAGGAATTTTAACTGCTGATTGTGCTCCAGTTTTTTTTTTTGATATAAAAAAAAAAATTATTTGTAATGTTCATGCAGGATGGAAAGGAACCAAAAATGGCATACTTGAAAATAGTATAAAATTAATGCTTGAATGTGGGTCTAATTTGAACAACATTATATCATGTATAGGACCATGTATTGGTAAATACTCATATACTGTAAAAAATGATTTTTTTGAAAAAATAATGAATGAGAATAAAGAAAATAAAAAATTTTTTTTTAAAAAAAATAAAAAAATGAGTTTTGATTTAAAATCTTATATCATAAAAAAAATTATAAATAGTGGAGTTAAAAAAATTATTTCAAAATCATTTGATACATATAAAGATGAAAAAAACTTTTTTAGTTATAGAAGATCTAAAAAAAATAATGAAAAAGATTATGGGAGATGTCTTTCAATTATATCAATAAATTAATAATATATAAAAATGAAAATAGTAACTTGTAACAGTAATAATTCTTTAGCTTTAGATATATCAAAAAAATTAAAAAAACCTCTTTGTAAATGTATTATAAAACGATTTGCAGATATGGAAATATTTGTAGAAATACTAGAAAATGTAAGAGGCGAAGATGTTTTTGTCATACAATCTACTTCTTATCCTGCCAATGATAACTTAATGGAACTATTAATTACAATTGATGCATTAAAAAGAGGATCTGCTAAAAGAATAACTGCTGTAATACCTTATTTTGGATATGCTAGACAAGATAGAAAAACAGGCCCAAGAACACCTATTACTGCAAAACTTGTATCAAATTTAATAACAAATGCTGGAGCTGATAGAGTTTTAACGTTAGATTTACACGCAGGACAAATTCAAGGTTTTTTTGATATTCCTACTGATAATCTTTACAGTTCTCCAATATTTATTAGAGATATAAAAAAGAAATATAAAGTTAGTAATATCACTTTTGTTTCCCCAGACGTCGGAGGAATTACAAAAGCTAGAGAAATAGCAACACAATTAAAATGTGATATTGCAATAATTGATAAAAGAAGACCTAAAGCCGGAAAATCAGAAGTTATGAATATAATTGGAAACGTAAAAAATAAAACATGTATTATTGTTGATGATATTGTAGATTCAGCAGGAACATTATGCAATGCTGCAAAAGCAATTAAAAAAAAAGGTGCAAAAAAAATTGCTGCATATATAACACATGGTGTTTTTTCTGGAAAAGCAATTAGCAAAATTTCAAAATCTTCAATTGAAAAACTTGTTGTTACAGACAGTATCGAACCTAATCAAGGAATAAAAAGTTCATCAAAAATTGATATTTTATCAGTATCTAATTTACTAAGTGAAGCAATCAAAAGAATAAGTACGGAAAAATCAGTTTCAGTTTTATTTGACTAAAAACATGGAATAAAATGTTGAAATTATCACGTTTTTAATTATAAATTAATTAGTCTTTTTATATAATAAAATGAAAGAAATTAATCTTGATATAATTACTAGAGAAGATATTGGTAAAAGCGGTTCTAAAAAATTAAGAAATTCAGGTAAAATACCTGCAGTTATATATGGTGATAAAAAAGAGCCTGTCTACATTGCTTTAGAATATCAAAATTTAATTAAAGAAATGAATAAAACTGGTTTTTTTTCAACTGTTTATAATTTTAAAATCAATAAAAAAGATATCAAAGTTTTACCAAGAGAAATTCAAACTAATCCATTAAACGATAAACCTATTCATATTGATTTTTTAAGAGTTAATGATCAATCTAAAATAAATATATCTGTTCCAATTATATTTATTAATGATGAAAAATCTCCTGGTCTAAAAGGTGGAGGAGTTCTTAACACGGTAAGGAGAGAGGTTGATTTAATTTGTAAGATTAATAATATTCCAGAAAAACTTGAGGCTGATTTAAGTAATTTAGAAGTTGGAGCTGTTATTCATATGAGTGACATTAAACTTCAAGAAGGTGTTAATCCACAAATTTCTGATAGAGATTTTACTATTGCTACAATTGCTGCTCCTACTGTTATGGCAGTAGAAGAGGACAAGCCTGAAACTGAGGGAGAAGAAGGGGCTGAGGGAGAAGAAGGAGCTGAAGGAGAAGAAAGAGCTGAAGGAGAAGAAGGCGATGAAAATAAATCAGAAAATCAAGATAACAAGGAAGAAAAAAAAGAAGAAGATTCAAAAAAATAAGCTTATTATTATTAATAAGATTTTTAAATTAAAAAAAAATAGAAATGTACTTAATAGTTGGATTAGGTAATCCAGGAGAAAAATATAAAAATAATAGACATAACGTAGGTCATTTAGCTATAGAAATGATTGCAAAAAAATATAATTTTTTAAAAAAGAAAAATAAATATGGAAATTTTTTCGAAGGTAAATTATTAAATGAAAAAATTTATGCTTTAAAACCAAAAGAATATATGAATTTATCTGGGATAAGTATAAAAAATTTTTTAGATTTTTATAAAATAAATAAAAAAAATTTAATTGTAATACATGATGATATTGATCTTCCTCTTGGTAAAATAAAAATTAAAATTGGTGGTGGGAATGCAGGACATAATGGTTTAAAAAATATTGATACATTAATCGGAAAGAACTATAAAAGAATAAGAATTGGTATTGATAGACCAAAAAATAATCAAAAAATAGAAAAATTTGTTTTAGAAAATTTTGAAAAGAATGAAAAGAAAGAAATTATTTATTCAATAAATAGAATTATTTCTTTTTTACAATATTTTTTAAATTCTGATCCAAATAATATTTCCGTTTTATTAAATAAATTAAAAAAATAAAATAAATGAGTTTTTCTTGTGGGATAGTGGGGTTACCAAATGTTGGGAAATCAACATTATTTAATGCTTTAACTAGTACTCAAAATGCAAAAGCATCCAATTACGCATTTTGTACTATAGAACCAAATAAAGCGATTGTAGAAGTTCCAGATGCAAGACTTAATAATATTAGTAAAATAGAAAATTCAAAAAATATTATACCTACTCAATTAAATTTTATTGATATTGCTGGATTAGTAAAAGGTGCTTCTAAAGGTGAGGGTTTAGGAAACAAATTTTTATCTCATATAAAAGAAGTTGATTTAATTTTACATGTAATAAGATGTTTTGAAGATCCAGATATAGATCATGTAGAAAATTCTTTAGATCCAATAAGAGATATGAAAATAATAGAAGATGAACTTATTTTATCAGATTTAGTCAGTGCTGAAGAACAACTGAAAAAATTAAAAAAAAATATCGATAAAGATATAGAAAATAAAGAAAAAATTTTAATATTAGAAAAAATAATAAAAAATTTAACCTCAGAAAAATCATTAGAAAACTTAATTTTAAATAAAGAAGAGCAAAAAATTATAAATTCTTTTAATTTAATTTCTATAAAACCAAAAATTTTTATTTGTAATTTAAATGAAAAAGAAAATTTAGAAGATAATAAATATATAAATCTTATTAAAAATAATTTAAGTAATAATAAAGCTATCATTATTTCAATTTCTGCTGAAATAGAATCTCAAATTTCACAATTAGAAAATGAAATTGAAAAAAAAGAATTTTTAAATTCTTTAGGTTGGAAAAATTCTGGATTAGATAGAATTATTAAATTCTCATATGATAAATTAAATTTAATTACATATTTTACAGCAGGTGAAAAAGAAACTAGAGCTTGGACTGTAAAAAAAGGTTCAAATGCACCAGATGCTTCAAGTGTAATTCATACAGATTTTAAAAAGGGATTTATTTGTGCTGAAACTATTTCATATAAAGATTATATTGAATATGGAGGATCAAAAGGTGCTAAAGAAAATGGTAAGACAAGACAGGAAGGAAAAGAATATTTAGTTAAAGATGGAGATATAATACACTTTTTATTCAATGTTTAAGTTTTCCATAATTATAATCTTTAATTTTTTTTATATTTTTTTTCATTTCTTTTTTATTTAATAATACTGGTTTATTTCCTGATTTTAAAATTTGTAAATATTGCTTTGAAAGATTTTCAACTTCTTCTGTCAATTTACAAGCAATATCTAAAGTTTTTTCACCAACAATCAATCCATGATTTGCCATTAAACAAGCATTCCTACTTTCTAATGCTTTTATAACATTTTTAGAAAGCTGTTCAGTGCCAAAAGTTGCATATTTGGCACATCTAATATCTTCTCCACCTGCTACAGCTATCATATAATGAAAAGAAGGAATATTTTTATTAATACAAGCAATAGCTGTAGAAAAAGTTGGATGTGTATGTATTATTGCAAAAATATCTTTTCTTTTTAAATATATGTCTCTATGTATTCTCCACTCGGTTGAAGGTTTAAATTTATTTTTATAAATTCCATCAAAATTCATTTGAACACAATTTTTTTCTTTTAATTTATTGTTAGGAATTGAAGAAGGGGTAATTACAAAACCATTTGTTATTCTATAACTTAAATTTCCAGATGAGCCACGATTTATATTTTTATTATTTAAATATCTTGTTATTTCTATTAATTTTTTTTTATTTCATTTTTAACAGGTTTATAAATTCCTTTTTCAGTTATTAATCTAGTTACATATTTTGCTGGAGTAACATCGAATGAATAATTACTAACTTTACTTCCTTTTGGAGTAATTCTAATTTTTGCATTCTTTCCTTTTGAATCTAAACCCGTTATATGAGTTAATTCATCAGAATTTCTTTGTTCAATAGGAATATCTTTTAAATAATTTTTTGATTTTAAATCAATTGTATTAGATGGCAAAGCAACATAAAAAGGGATTTTATTATCATATGCTGAAAGAGCTTTTAAATAAGTTCCTATTTTATTGCAAACATCTCCATTAGCTGTAGTTCTATCAGATCCAGTTATACACATATCTACCATTCCATGTTGCATAATATGTCCGCCAGCATTATCAGTAATTATTGTATGAGGTACTTTCTCTTGTAAAAGTTCCCATGCTGTTAAAGAGGAACCTTGATTTCTTGGTCTAGTTTCGTCTACCCAAACATGTATCTTTATTTTTTTTCTATGTGCTAAAAAAATTGGTGACAATGCTGTTCCCCAATCTACTGTTGCAAGCCAACCAGCATTACAATGAGTTAAAATATTAATAGTTTTATTCTTTTTTTTTCTTTCTATTCTACGAATAATTTTTAATCCATTTTCTGCAATTTTTTTACAGCATTTAATATCATTTTCACTAATCTTTTCAGCAATTTTTTTTGACACTTCAGATCTTTTTAGAAATTCCACATTTGATAATTTTTTTTTCATAAATTCTAAAGCCCATGATAAATTTACTGCGGTT
>CAYOOR010000036.1:0-13647 GCA_964405695.1 uncultured Alphaproteobacteria bacterium | reverse complement strand
ACCGTGGAGGGAATGGAGTTTTAAATCGAGGAGTGATTTAATTAAATATGCAAAAAAAAATAATATTAAAGTTCCTAAAGATAAAAAAGGGGAAGCCCCCTTTTCTGTTGACGATAATTTATTTCATACTTCAACAGAAGGAAAACTATTAGAAGATTTAAAAAAACCTGCTCCTGAATATATTTTTCAAAGCACAACTTCTCCTGAAAAAGCACCTAATAAATTTGAGAAATGTCATTTAAGTTTTTTAAAAGGTAATTTGATTGCAATAAATAAAAAAAAAGATAGCCCAAAAAATTTATTAAAAAAATTAAATGATATGGGTAAGAAACATGGGATAGGAAGAGTTGATTTAGTAGAGAATAGATTTTTAGGCATTAAATCAAGGGGAGTTTACGAAACTCCTGGAGGAACAATTTTATTGTTTGCTCATAGAGCAATTGAATCTATTACACTAAATCATAATCAACAACATCTTAAAGAGGAATTAATGCCTAAATTTGCAGAGCTTATTTATAATGGTTTTTGGTTTTCTAAAGAAAGAAAAAAAATTCAAAAAATAATTGATCAAACACAAAAAAATGTAGAAGGAACAGTTAAATTAAAATTATATAAAGGAAATATTACAATCTTAGAAAGATTTTCAAAAAAAAGCATATATTCGAAAGATATTGCGTCATTTGAAAAAACAAAAGGTTTCAATTCTAAAAATGCAGAAAAATTTATAAAAAGAAAAAGATATAAATTTTAAAAGAATTTTGGAATTTCTATTCTATTTTTCCTACAAGTAGCAATTAAGGTGTTGTGAAGTAAACAAGCTATTGTCATAGGCCCAACTCCACCAGGTACCGGTGTGATTGCTCCAGCAATTTTTTCTGCTTCATTAAATTCTACATCCCCAACTAATTTTTTTTTTCCGTCTTTTTCTATTCTATTTATACCAACATCAATTACAGTAGCTCCAGGTTTAATCCAACTACCTTTTACCATTTGAGCAACTCCAACAGCCGCAACTACTATATCACTTTTTTTAACTTCTTCTTCTAGATTTTTAGTTTTAGAATGAGCAACAGTAACTGTACAACTTTCTCCTATTAGTAAAGCAGCCATGGGTTTACCAACAATGTTTGATCTGCCAACAATAATTGCTTTTTTACCTGATAAATCTTTTAATTCATTTAATAGCAACATTTTACATCCTAATGGTGTACATGGGACTAGTGAATTTATATTAGACCATAATCTACCTGTATTTATTGCATGGAAACCATCAACGTCTTTATCAGGATTTATAGCATTTATAACAGAATCTTCATTAATTTGTTGAGGTAAAGGTAATTGCACAAGGATTCCATTTATTGTTTCATCTTTATTTAATTCATCAATAATTTTAAGCAAATCTTCTTGAGATGTATTTTCATCAAGTATTTTTGTTACTGAATGCATGCCAACTTCCTCTGTTTTTTTTGCTTTCATATTTACATAAACTGTACTCGCAGGGTCTTCACCAATTCGTACTACAGCTAAACCGGGAACTATTTTTTTATCTTTTAATTTAGATACTTCACTTGCTATTTTTAAACAAAGATCATCTGCAAACTTTTTTCCATCAATTAATTTACTCATATTTTTATTTCAAAATTTAGTTATAAAATCATAATAATTATTATTAATTAAATCTTTTAAAAAAATTAATAATAAAATTAAAATAATAGGAGACAAATCTATTCCACCTAAATTTGGCATTAATCTTCTTATTGGACTTAATAGAGGTTCAGTTAATCTATTAAGAAAATCTGCAATTGTATAAACTAATTTATTATTAATATTAACTATATTAAAACCAATAAGCCAACTAAGTAATGCTGCTAAAATAATAGCCCATATAAGTAAATCAACAACGGTGTTAAATAAATTTAAAGCAGCAAGCATAATATATAAATTTTAATCTTGGTAAAAAAAAAACCCCGCTTTCACGAGGTTTTAAAATGAAAAAAATAAACTTTCTAATTTCTTAACGAAAGAGAATAGTTATTACCATTTAAGACCAACAGAGTAAGTAATACCTCCGTCTTGGATACCTAAATCTTCATCAACACTGTCGAATAGAAGTTCATCTAAGCCAACTTGCCAATGATATCCTACAGAAAATTCAATAGGAAGTTTAAAGTATTCTGGAAGTGTTGATCCAGACGCTTCACTAAATTTTCTAGCTAATGTGTCTAAACCAATATTAACACCAGCACCTACGTTTACAGCTGCTGTTGCTCCACCACCGAATGCACCAACGGTTGTTGCTTCTGAACCACCAGTGTTATAAGTATCAGAGCCTACATGTGTATAGTCTAAATTTTCAACTATTCCACCCATAACTCCATAACCGTACATCGCATATGGACTAATACCATAGTGAGCCGGATTGTATCTAACCAACGGATCTACTCCACCGAATTCTCCTAATAATTCTAGAAGATCAAATGGTTCTACAACAATGTTAGCAAAAATACGTGCTTGATGTACTTTACCATTAGTTGCTGTATGTCCTCTCCAACTTTTAGCGTTGCCATCTGAATAATTCCCTTCAACTTCTAATCTGAAGAAACCATAATCAGCACCAACTACAAGTCCAGTAGAATCATCTTCTGCCCAAGTTAAAGTATTTCTACGTGCAATTACGTCAGCTGAACTAGTAGCACCCCTAATATCTTTTGTTTCGGATGCGAATCTACATTCAGTTGCACCTAATGAAGAAGATCTTCCAGACTTTTGACAACCTACTGATCTAAATCCCAGTTTGTGCCAATGACTTTCCGCCCCTTTCACTCTTACATATCCTCCAGTGTCAGCGTTTGCAACATTAGAAATCGGAGCACTAAGTATTGCTGCTACACCCAGGATTGTTGAATATTTTAGTATTTTTTTCATTTTTATCCCTTTCATTAAAAAAACATAATATAGATAGATTTTATGAAATAATTCTCAAACTACAACATAAATGTATTAAAATTATTGAATATGTTGCTAAAATACAACATCTAATATTTTGTAATTTTGATAAAAATAGTTTAATTTATTACAAATAAACATGCGTAAATTTTTATTATATATAACAATTCTCTCAATTTCATTCATTTACTCAAAATCTTTTGCTTTCGAAGATAAAACTGCAAAGAATTTTTTTAATATATATGAGATAAAACAAGGTGTTTTAGCTCATGATAGAGGTTGGTTTGGTACTAACAGAGAAGGTTTTGGACCTGATTATAATTTTGAAGTTATGTTTAATGATTCTAGATTTTTGAAGTTTTTAGGTTCACCAAAACCTATTTTGGGATTAACTCAAACTTCAACTGGAGGAAGTAGTTTATATTATGGTGGAATTACTTGGGATAAGAATATTTCTAAAAATTGGTTTGTAACAGGAACTACTGGAATCGCGTACACTAATGGTTTATCAAAACTTCCGCAAGGTCAAGAACCATCAGGAGATAAAAAAATTCAGTTTGGTTCAAAATGGCTACATAGAGGAGCAGTCGAACTTGGATGGAATTTTTATGGCAATGATACTATTTCTTTAATGTTTAGCCATGTCTCACATGGAAGTATGCTTGATAATAAAAATCAAGGAATGGATGAATTTGGTATTAGATACGGATATCGTTTTTAAATTTCATCATTGAAATACAATAATTCTCAAAATCAAAATTTAATAATAAAAAAAATTAACTTCTTTGGAGACATACTTGCTTTTCATCGTTTAAATTCGGAAAGATATCCATATTTACTTCAAAGCTCAGCGAAAGGAAATATTTTATGCAGATACGATATTTTATTTGCATTTCCACAAAAGCGAATTGATTTATTATTTAAGGATATTAAAAAAAAAAATTTTTTAAAAAAATTTGATAAAGAATGGAAAAAAGAAAAACAAAAAAAAAATGAAAACACATTTCCTTTCATTGGAGGATGGTTTGTTTATTTAGGCTATGAATTAATATCGCAAATTGAAACTAAGATAATTAGTCATGAACATCGTTATAATTTCCCAGTAGCATTTGCAACAAGGATACCTGCAGCAATTATTAAAGATAATTTTAATAATGAAACTTTTATTATTTGTGAAAAAAAATATAGTAAATTATTAAATAAAATTGAAGACGATATAAAAATTTTAGCAGAAAAAAAAAATTTTTTATTAAAAGAAATTAATTTAAAAAAAAAATTTTTAATAAATTCTTTATTAGAAGAATCCCCAAATAAACACATAAAAAATGTTACTAAAATATTAAAATATATTAAAGCTGGTGATGTTTTTCAGGTTAATTTATCGAGAGAGTGGAGTGGAAAAATAAATAAAAAATTTTCGGCCAGTGATATTTTTTCTAAATTAAAAAAAACAAATCCATCGCCATTTTCAGGCTTAGTTACTTATAAAAATAAAGCAATTATTAGTTCTTCTCCAGAACGATTGATAATGGTAAAAAATGGATATATTGAAACTAGACCTATAGCAGGGACTAGGGCGAGAGGTGGAAGTGGAATATACGATGTAGCTTTATCTCAAGATCTTCTAAACAATAAAAAAGAAAGAGCGGAACATATTATGCTTGTTGATTTAGAAAGAAATGATTTATCAAAAGTAACAGTTAAAGGATCAGTTTAAGTAAATGAATTAATGATTGTGGAATCTTATACGCATGTTCATCATATAGTTTCAAACGTTACTGGAAAAATCAAAAAGGATATAACGCCAGGAAAAATAATAGAAGCAGTTTTTCCTGGAGGTACAATAACTGGTTGTCCAAAAATTAGATGTATGGAAATTTTAAGTGAAATAGAAAAAACAGGAAGAGGGCCTTATACAGGTTCTATGGGATATATAAATAATGATGGAAGTATGGATTTAAATATCTTAATTAGAACAATAGTAAAAAATAATAATAATATATCTTTAAGAGCAGGAGGAGGAATAGTTGCTGATTCAATACCTAAAAGAGAACTAGAAGAAGCTAGAGCAAAAGCAAAAGGTATGATAAATGCCCTAATATAATTAAATGTTTCAAATAAATGGAAAATTAACAAATAAAATCAATGTTAAAAATAGAGCGGTTCAATATGGTGACGGTGTTTTTGAAACTATGGCGGTAAAAGAAAATTTGATAAAATTTTGGAAAGAACATTACAAAAGATTGAATAAAGGCTGCAAAGTTTTAAAAATTAAATGCCCTTCCGAAATATTTCTTAGAAAAGAAATTAACAAATTTTTAAAAAAAATTAAAACAAAGAAATTTATTTTAAAAATAATTATTTCTCGAGGCGAAGGCGGTAGAGGATATAATTTTCCAAAAAAAATACAACCTACAAGAATTTTAGGTATTTATGATTGGCCAGAATATCCAAAAGAAAATTTTATTTATGGAATTAATATGGGAATTTGTAATACAAAAATTTCAACACAACCTATTCTTTCAAAAATTAAACATTTAAATAGATTAGAACAAATTATTGCTAGATCTGAATGGAAAACTAAAAAAATTTCAGAATCTATAATGTTGGATATTGATGGAAATGTAATTGAGGGAACAATGAGTAATATCTTTGGAGTGAAAAATAATATTTTTTATACACCTATTTTAAAATATGGAGGTATTGAAGGTGTAATGCGAAAAGTAATTTTAGAATTATTAAAAAAAAAGGGGGAAAAACACAAAATTAAAAAAATAAAATTAAAAGAATTTTTAAATTTTGATGAAATTTTTATATGTAACTCAATTTTTGGTGTGTGGAGTGTTAAAAAAGTATTAAAAAAAAAATTTATATTTGGTAATAACACAAAAAAAATAATAGGTTTTTTAGCAAATAAATAAATTATTTTTTTTTAAAAATATTCTTAATTAAAAAAATACCAAATATAATTATAAATATCGGAGCAAACCAAAGAAAATAAGTATTAAATTTTAATTTTGGTTTTAACAAAATAAATTCGCCATATCTATCCACTAAATAATTAGTGATTTCTTTCTCACTTTTTCCTTCCTTTAATTTTTTTTTTATTAATTCTCTTAAATCTCTAGCTAAAATTGAATCAGAATCATCTATACTTTGAGTCTGACAAACAACACATCGAATTTTTTTATTAATTTCTCTAGCTTTTTTTTCTAAATTTTCATCAGCAAATATATTTTGTGTGAAGAAAATTATAATAATTAAAGTTAAAAATTTTTTCATTTTTCCAAATTTTTAATTTTTGTTAAAATAATTTCTATTTGTTTATCATCAATAACACCATTTACTTTATATTTAATAATTCCGTTTTTATCTATTAAAAAACTTTCAGGTACTCCATTTATTCCCCAATTAATTCCAGTCAATCCTGATTTATCTATACCAATTTTAGAGTAGGGATTTCCTAATTTTTCTAACCATACTTCTAGATTTTCAATATTATCTTTGTAATTAATTCCATAAATTTTTATAGATTTAAGTTTTTTTAATTTCAATAAGTAATCATGCTCCACGATGCAGGGAATACACCAGCTAGCAAAAAAATTAACTAAAATTATTTCATTTTTAAAATCATTTTTATTTAATTTTTTATTTTTTAAACTATTTAAATTAATTTCAGGAATAGGACTATTTATTAGTGGAGACAATAAAGGTTTTTTTTCTTTTTTTAATCCAAAAAAAAACAAATAAAAATAAAAATAGTAATAATTATTAAGCTTTTATATTTCATTTTTTTCTAAACATCCTTTTTGAAAAACTTATAATTCCACCTATAAATGCCATAATTGAACCTATCCAGATCCAAGGTGTTAAAGGACTGTAATGAAATCTAAAAATCCATGAATCATCAACCGGCTCACTCATAGCTATATAAATATCTGAAAAACCTTTAGAAAAGATAGCAGCTTCTGTAGTAGGAAATTCTTGCACAGGATAAAATCTTTTTTGAGGTTTTAAAGTTTTAATAAATTTTTTTTTTTTTTATAAATTAAATTCAGCTTCATGTCCAATATAATTTTTTCCTTTAATTTTTTTTATTTTATCAAATTTTAGAGAATAATTTTTTAATAAAATTTTTTCTCCAATTTTTAAAGTTTCTATTTTTTCAACTTTCCATAAAGTTGAACCTGTAATACCTGCTATAAAAATTGCAAATCCAATATGTGCAAATGTCATTCCTAAATATTCTTTATTTAAATATTTTAATTTTTTTAAATAATTAGTTCTTTCGAGAAAATTAACTAATGTTCCAAAAAAAAGCCATGAAGCTAGAAAAATTCCAACTAAAGCAATAATGTGACCTTTAAAATTAATATAAAAAAATATCAAAGTTATAATTAAGCTTGAAAAAAGAATAGTTTTTAATCTTGTTAATAATCCAATAAAATCATCTTTTTTCCATTTTATCATTGGAGCAAAAGACATAATAATTATTGCTGGTCCCATAATTAAAATAGAAGTTAAATTGAAATATGGAGGACCGACAGAAATTTGTTCGCCTGTAAAGATTTCTAAAAATATTGGATAAATAGTTCCAATAAAAATTGTTAAAAGCAATGCAATCATTAATAAATTATTAAATATAATTGCCCCCTCTTTAGAAATTGGTGAAATTAATTTTTCCTCTTTAATAATTTCAGCTTTTTTAATTAATAAAATTAATGAACTAAAAATGAAAAAAGCACATATTATCAATATAAAAACCCCTCTTGTTGGGTCAGTTGCTAAAGCATGGACTGATGTGATAATTCCGGATCTAACTAAAAATGTTCCAATTAAACTAAAACTAAAGCTTAAAAAAGCTAGAAGAACTGTCCATTTTTTTAAAGTATTTCTTTTTTCTAAAACTAATGTTGAATGAAGTAAAGCAGTTGCACAGAGCCATGGCATTAAAGATGCATTTTCTACTGGATCCCAAAACCAAAATCCTCCCCATCCTAATTCATAATATGCCCACCAACTTCCTAAAGAAATACCTAGAGTTAAAAAAGACCAAGATAATAATACCCAAGGTTTAATTAATTTTGCCCATGATGAATCAAAATTTCCTTCAAAAAACCTTGCTGCAGTAAAGGAAAAAACGATTGAGAGGCCAACATAACCAATATATAAATTAGGAGGATGAAATGCTAATCCTGGATCTTGAAGTAAAGGATTTAAATCCTGACCATTTATAGGAGTTGGAGAAATTATAAGAAAAGGATTAGAAGTTAATAAAACGAATAATAAAAAAATAAAAGTAATTAAAGATTGAAAAGAAAGAGTTAAAGCTTTGTATTTTGAATTTAATCTTTTATCAAACTTAGAAATTAAAAAACCAAAAAAAACTAAAACTAATATCCATAATAACATCGAACCTTCATGATTGCCCCATACTCCGGTAATTTTATAAAGAAGTGGTTTAGCTGAATGCGAATTTTTGTAAACATTAATTATAGAAAAATCAGAAACAATATACGCAAACATTAAACTAAAGAATGCTAATAAAACAAAAAAAAATTGAAGCGTTATTGCTCTATCTGGATTAAGGAATCTTATTTTGTCTATATTTCTTACATTTAAAAACTGATAACAGCTAATTATTGCTGCAAGAATTAAGGATATATTTCCAATTAATGCTATCATTAAATTTTATTCTAATAATTTAGTTTTTTTTTTATTTCTGGCGGCATATAATTTTCATCATGTTTTGCAAGAACTTCAGTAGCTTCGAATATGTTATTTTTTAAGTATCCTTTAACTATTACTCCTTGACCTTCTCTAAATAGATCTGGGAGAATACCTATATAACTTACTTTTATTTTTTTTTTAAAATCTGTAATTATAAAATTAACTTTTGTATCATTTCTTTTAATACTATTTTCTTGAACTAAACCCCCTAGTCTTATTTTTTTAGATATATTAATATTTTTTTCTGTTAATTCAGATGGTGTATAAAAAAATAAAATATTATCTTGTAATACAATTAAAACCGTACCTATAAGGAAACTGAATACACTAAATATTAAAAAAATAATATAAAAACGTTTTCTTTTAGGTGTCATTTTATTTTTTTAAGATTTTTTTAAGAATTTTTTCTTTCTTTTTTAATGAAATAAAAGAAAAAGTTATTAATAAAAACATTATTAAAATTGTAAAAGAAGTTGCTGTAATTATATAAAATAAATTATTTATCATTTTAAAAATTAATATTATTTATTTTTTGATTTGTGATTTCTAATTTCATTCTAATTATTAAAACAATTAAAAAGTAACAAAAGAAACCTAAAGCAGTAATCAATAAAGGAATTAACATTGATGAATGTATAGTTGGCCCAGAAATTTTCATAACACTTGCTGGTTGATGTAAGGTGTTCCACCAATCAACTGAGAATTTAATAATTGGTATATTAACAAAACCTAAAATAGCCAATAAAGAAGCAGTTTGTCCTGATTTTTCTATATTTTCTGAAAAATTAAATATTGTCATGTGTCCTAAATAAAGAAAAAATAAAACTAGCATAGAAGTAATTCTTGCGTCCCAAACCCACCATGTTCCCCATGTAGGTTTACCCCAAATTGATCCTGTTACAATTGCAATTAAAGTGAAACTAGCTCCAATTAATGAGGCAGATTTACAAAAAATATTTGCAAGCAAATGTTTATTAATTAAATAAATACAGCTTGCTATTGCAATTGATGTATAAATCATTAAAGCCATCCATGCAGATGGCACATGAACATACATAATTCTTACTAAATTTCCTTGTTGATAATCTTCCGGAGAAATAAATAAGCCTTGATATAATCCATATAATAAAAGAATAACTGTTATAAAAACTAAATAATTAAATATTTTTTTACAAAAATATAAAAAATTAGCTGGGTTAGCATATTTAAAAATTTTAAAATTAAACATATTAAAAAATTAAATTTATTGAAATAAATTAGTACTTTTTTTTATACAATCAAAAGCATACTCAGCAGTGATACTATTCATACCTTTTTCTTTGGGAATTTTATCTGCTCCTACAATACTTTTAATTTCACCTGTCGGAGGAATAACAGCTTTATATGTTGTAAGGTGTTTTAATGGTGGTGATGCACCCATAATAGCATAAGATTTAATACCAATTAACGCTGATAAATTATACGCTCCAGAATCTAAACCAATAAAAAGTGAACTATTATGAATTATTGCAGCATTATTATGTAATGATTTAAAAGAAAAAATAATTCTTTTAGATTCTTGTAAATTAAAGAGAATTTTATGTATTAGTTTTTTTTCTTTAGGTGATCCAATTATAAAGATTGTTCCATTAAAAGAATTTAATATTAAATTAATTAATTTTAAAAATCTTTCATTAGGCCATTTTTTGAAATCAGCTTTATTTGTTGTTGATATAATTACCCAAGGTTTTATTTTTTTTTTATATTTTTTTTTTATTTTTTTAAGTGTTTTTTTTTTTATAAAAAAATTTGGTTTTATTTCCTCTTTTTTAAAACCGTGTGAATTTAAAAAAATTTTAGCTTTTTCAAAAGGTCTTTCTGTTTTAGAATTTTTTGGCATAATTTTTTTTTTAGATAAAAAAAATTTTTGTAATCCATATTCATAACCTAAACGTTCTTTTACACCTGCTAAAATTCCAGCTAAAGCGTATTTTATACTTTCGTGAAATATCCATATTTTTTCCACTTTATTTTCTTTTAATTTATTTTTAATTTTAAAAAGACTTGATAAATTTGTAAAAATTCCTCTAGTATCATCTAAATTTATTATTTTTTCTATGTATGGGTCAGCACTTAATAATTCTTTTGCATTAGTTGTTTTTTTGGAAAATAAAATAATTTTTTTATTAATTGTTTTTTTTGCAATGGCGTGTATGTAAGGTAAATGCCAAATAAGATCTCCCATACCGTTATAAGAATGAATAATAGCAGTTTTCATTTATTTATATTTTAGCCTTAAAGCCAAACCTCCTATCCAAGGTGTTGTTGCAATAACTATTAATAAATATCCTATTAAAATTTTAAATTCTTTACTTAATTCATTTAATATCAATTCAGAATTTGATGCTTCTATTCCAAAAATTAATACAGGTAGATATAATGGAAGAGTTATTAAAGATATTACAGCTCCACCTCTTTTAAATCCTAACATTAAAGCAGATGTAATACTTCCTATTAAACATAAAATTGGTGTACCTATTAATAATGAAAAAAATAAATTTATTGTTTTTTCTAATTGAATATTAAAAAGAAACATTATAAAAGGAGAAAATATAATTATGGGGATACAGGTTATTAACCAAATAAAAAATGCTTTAGATAAAAAAATTGTTTCTAAAGGTATGCCAGAAATATATAGTTGATCGAGAGTCCCATCATCATCATCGTTTTCAAATAATTTCTCTATTGAAAAAATTACAGTTAATAAAATTAAAAACCAAATAATACCAATTAAAAATTTTTTGATTATTATTTGTTCTCCATCAAATATTAAGGGTAAAATTAATATTGAAAATAAAAAAAATAATAATGAAATTATATTTTCATTTTTTTTTCTTAATGAAATTTTTATATCTGTAATTATTAAATTATAAAAATTAGACATTTTTTTTAATATTATCAAATTCACAAATTAATAGTTCTATTTTTAATTTTTATATTGTCATGAGTCGCAATTATTGCTAAACCATTTGAGTTTAAATGGTTTTTAAGTATTTTTAAAAAATTTGAAACATTTACTTTATCAACACCGGTTGTAGGTTCATCTAAAAACCATATTTTACTATTCGATAGAATTAATTTGGATAAAGAAACTCTCCTTTTTTCACCTGAAGATAAGTTTTCTACTTTTATATCTAAAATTTTTTTTAGATTAAAAATTTTAATAGCTTTATTAAGATTTGTTTTTGTAAGATTTTTTTTTATTTTTAAAAAAAAATTTAAATTTTCTTTTACAGTTAAAGAATTTTTTATAGCATTTTCATGACCTACATATTCTATGTAATTAAAATATTCATCTTTAATTTTGTTTATATTTCTTTCTTTAATAATTATATTACCAGATAAAGGTTTAGTTAATCCACTTAGTATTTTTAATAAAGAAGTTTTACCTGAACCATTTGAACCTTTTATAATAAGGAGGTCTTTATTATTTAACTTGAAATTGATATTTTTAAATAATAATTTATTTCCTCTAATACAGGAAATGTTTTTAATTTCAAAAAAAGACATTAATTTTATTTAATTAAGTTTTATATTGTAATCAATAAAGAAATTCTATGAATTTAAATATTAAAAAAAAATTTATATTAAATAATAAAAAGTATTATTACTACAGTTTAAAAGAGTTTGAAAAGAAAACTAATCTAAAAATTAAAAAATTTCCTTTTTCAGTAAGAATTTTGTTAGAAAATTTGATACGTAATTTTAATGATCAAAGTAGTTTGAAACAAATAGATAATTTAATTAATAGTAAAAATAACGAAGAAATTTTTTTTAAGCCTAGTCGTGTTCTTATGCAGGATTTCACAGGAATACCAGCAATTGTTGATTTAGCTGCAATGAGAGATAAGGTAAAAAAAATGGGTCAAAATGTAAAAAAAATCAATCCATTTATTCCAGTTGATTTAGTTATTGATCATTCAGTTAATGTTAATTTTTATGGAAATAATGATGCATATAAAATGAATGTAGAAAGAGAATTTCAGGAAAATAATGAAAGATATAATTTTCTTAAATGGAGTCAAAAATCTTTTGAAAATTTCAAAGTTATTCCTCCAGGAAATGGTATATGTCATCAGGTAAATTTAGAATATCTTGCAAAAGTAGTTAGTAAAAAGAAAATTAAAAATGGATTTTTAGTATTTCCAGATACTGTTGTTGGAACCGATAGTCATACGACTATGATTAATTCTTTAGGAGTTTTAGGTTGGGGTGTAGGCGGGATAGAAGCTGAAGCGGCTATGTTGGATCAGCCTATTCCTATTACAGTTCCGGATGTAGTAGGTGTTAATTTAATAGGCAATCTTAAAGATGGTGTAACTGCAACAGATTTAGTATTAAATTTAACAAATCTTTTAAGAAAAAAAAATGTCGTTGGTAAATTTGTTGAATTTTATGGTGATGGTTTAAAAAATTTATCTTTACCGGACAGAGCTACTATATCTAATATGGCTCCAGAATATGGAGCTACATGTGGTTTTTTTCCAGTTGATAATGTTACAATTAATTATTTAAAATTAACTTCAAGAAATTTAGAACAAATAAATTTGATAAAAAAATATTTAAAGTTACAAAATTTATTTAGTGTAAATGATGGTAATGAAATAAAATTTAGTAAAAGTATTGATTTTAAATTAGACAAAATAGAAGCATCTATTGCTGGTCCTAAAAGACCTCAAGATCTAATTAATTTATCTAAAGTGTCAGATAATTTTAAAAAAAATTTTAATTAAATTAAAAAAGATAAAAATAAATTTGGAAATGGAAGTATTGCTATAGCTGCCATTACAAGTTGTACAAATACATCTAACCCTACTTTAATGGTTGCTGCTGCTTTATTAGCAAAAAAAGCTCATAAATTAGGTTTAAAAGTTAAGCCATGGGTAAAAACTTCATTAGCTCCAGGAAGCAAAGTTGTAAGTGATTATCTAA
>CAYOOR010000035.1:0-9806 GCA_964405695.1 uncultured Alphaproteobacteria bacterium | reverse complement strand
TAATAGACGATGGTTATATAACAGAAGGTTCTGCTTCTAATGCTTGGATTATAAAAAATTCAAACACTATTATTACACATCCTAGTAATACAAAAATCCTTAGAGGAATAACAAGAGATACAATCTTTAAAATTTTAAAAAAAAATAATTTTAAAATAAAAGAAAGAGCATTCAATCTAATAGAAGCAAAAAACGCTAAAGAAGCATTTTTAACTAGTTCTACATTATCTGTTTTACCAGTTGTAAAAATTGATAATTATAATATATCAAATGGAAAACCAGGAGATATTACTAAAAAAATTATGCTTCTATACAATAATTATATTTCTAAAAATAAAAACTTAAAATCTCAGGAATTAAAAATAGCTTGAATAATTCTCTCAAACTTCCAAAAGCAATTCTTTTTGATTGGGATAATACATTAGTTAATAATTGGGATCCTATTTTTTTAGCATATAAAGAAACTCTTAAACAACTTGGATTAAAACAACAATCTCGTAAAGAGACTTTAAAAAATGCAAAATATTCTCTAAGAGAAACTTTCCCTAAAATATTTAAAAAAGATTGGAAAAAAGCAAAAAAAATATTTTATTTAACTTTTACTAAAATACATTTAAAAAAAATTAAACCTATGATTGGTTCTGAAAAAATTTTAAAAAAAATAAAGAAATTTAATATACCTATCGGAGTAATAAGCAATAAAGATGGCGTTTTGCTACGTAAAGAAATAAGTAAACTTGGATGGAATAAATATTTTAAAGTTGTAATTGGTGCAAATGAAGCAAAAAAAGACAAACCATCAAAATATCCTCTTTTACTTGCATTAAAAGAAATTTCATTAAAAGCTAATAAAAATATATGGTATATTGGTGATAATGAAATTGATGTTGAGTTTGCAAAAAAAAATAAATGTTCTTCGATTTTTATAGAAAATAAATTATTTAAAAAGAAAGATTTGAAATATAAACCTGACCTTATAATACAAAAAATTAAATCATTAGAAATGTATATTAAATAATATATTTTATTTATGAATAGAGTTCCTTATTTAAATAAAAATAATCATTCAAAAACTAAAAATTATAATTGTCTTATAATTAATCCTTTTCAAACTTTTGAAAAAAAAATAACTATAAATGATGAAAAAGAAATTTGTAATCTAGCAGAAAATATAGATTTAAAAGTTGTATATAAAGAAAATATAAGAATAAGAAAACCAACACCTTCATATTTATTTGGGAAAGGTCAAATTAATAATATTAAAATTTTATTAAAAAAATATTTAGCAAATTTATTAATTGTTAATTATCAATTAACTCCTGTTCAACAAAGAAATATTGAATTATATCTTAAATGTAAAATTCTAGATAGAACTGCTCTTATTCTTGAGATTTTTGGAGAAAGAGCTGTTACTAAACATGGTAAATTACAAGTTGAACTAGCAAGTTTATCATATCAAAAATCAAGATTAGTACGTTCTTGGACTCATCTTGAAAGACAAAGGGGAGGTTATGGATTTATGGGTGGGCCTGGTGAAAGACAAATTGAAAGTGATAAAAGACAAATAAATAAACGTATAAATAAAATAAAAATAGAATTAAAAAAAATTGAATCCAACAAATTAATTCAAAGAAGAAATAGAAATAAAAATCTAAACCCATTTATTTCATTAGTTGGATATACAAATGCTGGGAAATCAACTTTGTTTAATTATTTAACAAATGAAAATATATATGCGAAAGATCAATTATTTGCAACTTTAGATACAACTATGAGAAAATGTAATTTATTAAATAATAAAAAAAATATTATTTTTTCTGATACTGTTGGTTTTATAACAAATTTACCAACTGAATTAGTAGTTTCATTTAAAACAACATTAGATGAAATAAATTTCTCAGATTATTTATTACATGTAATTGATATATCTAATTCTGAATGGGAAAAACAAAAATCAACTGTTGAAAAAATTTTAAAAACAATTTTAGGTGATGAATATAACGACAAAAAAATTATAGAAATTTGGAATAAATCAGATTTATTAAATAAAAGTGATTTAATATTTTTTAAAAACGCAGTAAGTAGAAAAGAAAATGCTATTTTATTTTCATCAAAGTTGAAAGTCGGGAAAAAGGAATTGTTAAATTTAATTAATAAAAAAATAAAAAAAAATAAAAAATTTTTATTTTTTAATTTTTCCAGTTCTACTCACAGCAAAAAAATTAAAACCTTGTTGTAAAGGCATTAATTCTATTCTGTTAATATTTACATGCGTTGGTCTATTTATAGCCCAAAATATAGTTTCAGCTATATCGGTTCCAGTTAAAGGAGTCATATTTTTATAAACATCCTTTGCTTTTTTCTTATTGCCAGAAAATCTAACTAAAGAAAATTCTGTATCGGCCATACCAGGCTCAATGTTTGTTATTTTAACTTTAGTGCCTAATAAATCTGATTTTAATCCTAACGAAAATTGTTTAACAAATGCTTTTGTACCTCCATAAACATTACCGCCACCATATGGATAATTACCTGCAACTGATCCTATATTTACAATATGCCCTTTATTTCTTTTTATTAAACCAGGCAAGACAGCTTTTGTCATATAAACTAGCCCCTTACAATTAGTATCAATCATTGTTTCCCATTTTTCTATATCAACATCTTGAGATGTTTCAAAACCCCATGCAAGTCCTGCATTATTAATTAGAACAGATATTTGTTTAATACTTTTTGGTATATTATCAATTTCCTTAAAAACATTGCCTTTATTTCTCACATCGAGTTGGATAGGGTGGTTTTTTTTCACACCTAATCTTTTAGATAATTTTAATAATCTATCTTTTCTCCTACCTATTAATATGGTTTTATATCCTTTTTTAGAAAAAAGTTCTGCACAAGCCATGCCAAACCCTGATGTTGCACCTGTAATTAAAACAATCATTTATTAACTCTCCTACTTTATAATATTATCATTTACTAATTTGTTATAAATTTTTTCAGCCATAAACTTATTACCTTCTATATTAGGATGATTATCATCCCTCCAAATTAAAACATCTCTTAATTTTTCACCTTCATCAGTAAGTGATTTATATCCTACAAGATCCCATGCAAGTTTAGATAAATTTAAATAATTAATATTATTTTCTTCTAAAAATTTAAATAATAATTTATCATTATTTAAATTAACAAGATGATCTTCTTTTTTAAATTGTTTCTGCATATCTAAAGCTTGTTTAAAATGATTACGACTGTAATCCGGAAGATCTCCCCAAAATACAAATAATAATTCAGCACCAACATTATCTGATATTTTCTTAAATTCTAGAATGCTTTCTAAATGACTTTTCCAAGCTTTTTTAGCCCAAGGAAATTTTTCAAAATTTAAATATGATAAATCGAAAGAAGTTAAAACAAAACGAGGAGGTGTTGAGATTTCAGATAAACTTTCTTTTTTATTTTTTGATTGTTTTATTTTTTTTTTTAAAAATGAATGACTTCTATGTAAAAATCTGAATAAATAAAATTTTTCATTTAAATTATATTTTAAATTATCCCAAAATTTATTTTCTTCTTTATATCTTATCGTACCTTTAAAAATATTATCTAAGTATTTATTTGTTGTAAGAATATTATTTTTAACTTTATATTGTGGAAACAAATAATCCCCCAAAAAATCATTATTAAAAGTGTACTGTAAAATAATTAAGCTTGGTTTATTTAAATTTTTATAATCTTTTAATATTTTTTTTGTTTTATAAAGTTCTTGAATTGTTGAATATGCCGGAACTCCACAGTTTAAGACTTTCGTTTTAATTTTTTTTTCTAATAAATAAGACCAATTTTTATCATATGGAACATATCCCCATGAATTACTATCTCCTGCTACAAGTATGTAATTATTACCTTTAATATTTGATATACTTTCATCAAAACACCCAGTTTCATTACCCCAAACTTTATGTGGTATTGAGTCATTAAATATAAAATCAGTTTCTTTTACATTTGCTCTAATATCGAAGTTATCGTAATCACCTACATTAGTTAAATAGTAGGGTGGGTATCCTTTAAATTCATATTTTTCAAACCCTATTATTCTCAGTAAAAACTCAATTATTAATAATGATACAACTACCGATACAATAATTGTTAGCTGATTTTTTTTGTCATACATTGCTCTATAATATATAGAAATAATGATCTAATTTATAACAATATTATCTTTTATACCCTGTGTAGTTATATATAAATGTCGCATAATCTATATTATGGGAAACTATATATATCACTTATAGATTAAATAATTTATTAAAGTTTATAGTTGTTCTATCTGCTATTGTATTAAGCTCTACTTTCATCAAATCAGCAAGAATTTTTGCAGTATGAACAATATAACTAGGCTCGTTACATTTACCTCTAAATGGTTCTGGAGATAAATATGGAGCATCAGTTTCAACTAATAATTTTTCTATTGGTAATCCTTTAACAATATTACGTAAATCAGTAGATTTATTAAATGTAATTATTCCTGATAATGAAATATATAAACCTAAATTAATTGCTTCATCGGCTAATTCCTTACTAGTACTAAAACAATGTATTAAACCTCGAAATTTACCCTTTTTCATCTCTTCCTTAAGTATTTGAATTGTCTGACTATCTGCGCTTCTTGTATGAATAATTAATGGTAAATTAGTTTCTCTGGCAGCGTTAATATGAACTTTAAATAACTTAATTTGAAGTTCCTGAGGACTATTTTCATAATAAAAATCAAGTCCAGTTTCGCCTATTCCAATGCATTTTTTATTTTTTGTATGTTTAATTAAATCATTTAAAGAAAGATCTTTATAATTTTTACATTCATGAGGATGAATTCCAACAGAATTATATACTTCAGAATATGATTTAGAAATAGATTCTAATTTATTGATTTCACTTAACTTTGTTGATATTGTGAGCATTCTATATATACCCTTATCTAGTGCCCTATTCACGATTTCATCAAGTTTTCCTTTAAATTGTGGAAAATCTAAATGACAATGACTATCAATAATTTTATTCATTATTCAAACTTTTGAAAAATTATTTCAGGTTTTTTAATCTTATACTTCATATTTAAAAAATTATTGTTGGATATATCTTCCATAGACAATTTCGTAATAGTTAAACCTATTTTATTTAAAATATTTTCAGAAATACCAGGCATGATAGGAGCTAAAAAAATAGCAATTTTAGCAATTATAATAACTAAAATATTTAGAACATCTTCTGCTCTTTCCCTATCATCTTTTATTAATTGCCATGGTGCATTTTCATCAACATATTTATTTGCTTCAGAAATTAATTTCCAAATACTTTCAATTACTTTATGAAATTCTTGTTTTTCATAATTTAATTCAATTTTCTTTAAAAGATTCTTAGGGTATTCATAAATTTTTTTATCATTTTCGTGTACTTTTTTAATTTTATTTAATTTACCGTCCAAATTTTTATTTATGATTGTTAAAACTCTTTGAACAAGATTTCCTAAATCATTAGCTAAATCATTATTAATTCTTCTCTTTAAAGATTTTATTGAAAAATCTCCATCATTTCCAAAAGGTACTTCTTTTAATAAAAAAAAACGTAATGAAACTAAACCATATTCTTCAATAATTTCATTTGGATCAATAACATTGCCTAAAGATTTTGAAATTTTTTTCCCTTCATTCGTCCACCATCCATGAGCAAATATTCTTTTTGGTGGTTCAATTTCCGCTGCTAATAAAAATGCAGGCCAATATACTGCGTGAAATCTTATAATATCTTTACCTACAATATGTAGATTTGCTGGCCAAAATTTTTTATATTTACTATCTGGATACCCTATTGCAGATAAGTAATTAATTAAAGCATCTAACCAAACATAAATAACATGTTTATCATCACCTGGTACTTTTATACCCCAAGAAAAAGTCGTTCTAGAAATCGATAAATCATTCAAACCACTTTCAACAAATTTGACAACTTCATTTTTTCTTGATTCAGGTCCTATAAAATCAGGATTTTTTTTATAAAAATTTAGTAATTTTTCCTGCCATTGTGATAGTTTAAAAAAATAACTTTCTTCCTCTACCCACTGAACCTCATTACCTGATGGACCTATTTTTTTTTTTGTTTTTTCATCAGTGATAATTTCATCATCATTAAAGTAAGCTTCATCACTTACAGAATACCATCCTTTATATTTATCTAAATAAATCTGATTATTTTTTTTAAGAAGATTCCAAATATATATTGATGCTTTTTTATGATACTCATCTGTTGTTCTAATAAAAAAATCGTTACTCAAATTTAAATTTTTTGATAAATCTTTAAAACCAACACTCATTTGATCAACAAATTCCTTTGTGTTCATTTTCTTTTTTTTTGCTGCTTGCTCTATTTTTAAACCATGTACATCAGTACCAGTTAAAAACATAGTTTTATTTTTTTTTAATCGATTAAATCTTGCTAAAACATCACAAGCTATACTTGTATATGCATGCCCTATATGAGGGTTATCATTAACGTAATATATTGGTGTTGTAATAAAGAATGAATTATTATTCATTTTATTTAATTATTTTATATTTTTTGAATATTTAATAAAAATATATTTTACTAAATTTAATATTTGTGAATTATCTAAATTATAAAATTTATAATTTTGTAAATTATTATTTAGTTCAAAGAACAAAGGAATATAAAAATTATTAATTTTATTAGTATTTAAATTTTTTGATGATTTAATTATCTCAAGAACAATTATTTGAATAATAATAAAAAAATCAATCAAACCAATTTCTTTATCATATATCAATAATAAATTATTTAAATCATCAGAGTTCAATTTATTAGGATTAGATAATATTTCTTTAGTTTTATTATAAATTTTAAAATAATTATCATTATTTATTATTTTTAATGCTTTTCCTAAACTACCACCTGACAAGTTAATTAATATTGATAACTTTTCATCATCCAAAAGATTACTATTACCAAACCATTTTTCCATAATTTTTTTATTTAAAGGTTTAAAATAAATTTTTTGACACCTCGATTTTATTGTATCTGGAATATTAGATAGAGAACTAGAAATTAAAAAAAAAATACAATTTTTTGGGCAATCTTCTATTAACTTTAATAATGAACTGTAAATATTTCTATTAGAAAAATCATCCAAAGAATCAATTATAATAATCTTATACAAAGAATTTGAACTTGTAGAATACACAACATCGGTTAAACCGTTTAACATTTCTTTATTAATTATTTTTTTTTCTGGACTAGGTTCAATTACTTTTAAATCAGGATGCGTTAATAATGAAATGCTTTTAAAAATATTTGTACTTGTTGAAATATGTAAATTTTTACAACTTTCGATATCAGTTTCATTATTTAATAAAAATCTTGATAATCTATATGCAAAAGTTGCTTTTCCTAAGCCTTCCAATCCGTAGAATATATATGAATTTAAAAGTTTTTTTTCCTTTAAAAGATTTAAAAAATAACTTTCAATATCATTAAAACCAAAAAATTCATCATTAAATCTTGGTGGTTTTGTTTCAATTTTTAAAATTTTATTCATAACTAAATTTTTTATTAAACTTTTTATTAATTATTTTTATTATTTTTTTATTTAAAATAAATTTATCGTCATTTGCATTTAAAACATGACATCTTTTTTTATTTTTATTTGCTATTTTCAAAAAACCATTTCTAACTTTAATATGAAATTGTTTATTCATTTTTTCATATTTTTGCATACCCGATTTTCTTTTTCTTACTCTTTTAAGACATTCATTAACATTCATATCTAGTATAATTGTTAAATCTGCATTAAATTTATTAAAAATTGCATCCTGCATTAAATCTAAAACATCTAATTTAATTCCATTACCATACCCCTGGTATGCAATTGTAGAATCTCTAAATCTATCACAAACGATCCAAATTCCTTTTTTTAAATTTGGCTTAATAATTTTATCTAAATGATCACTTCTTGCACTGATATGTAAAAGTGCTTCCGTAACAGCTGACCAATTTTGTTTTTGTTTATTAAAAATTAATTTTCGTATTTCCTCAGCACCCTTAGAACCACCTGGCTCCCTAGTTGAAATTATTTTTATTTTTTTTTTTAAAATTCTTTCTAAAAGTTTTATTTGTGTTGATTTTCCTGTTCCTTCACAACCTTCGATTGTAATAAGTTTTCCTTTAATCATTATTCGTTCTTAGAGCTTACTCCAAATAAAAGATAATTAATTATTGAAAAGCTTCTATAAAATTTATTTATTTTCTCTATTTTTTGACCAGAATAAATTTCTTTAATTTCTGTATTATTGCCATTTGTAATAATAATTTCTGCAATTTTGTCTCCTTTTTTAATTGGTGCTATAATTGGCGCTTCATAAGAAAGTACAATTTTTAATTTATTAATATCTTTTTTGTTAACAGTAATATTTAAGTCTTTATTTAGTATTAATGGAACAAAAGATTCTTTTCCTAACCAAACTTTTGCTTTATGTATAGTATCACCTGCATTATATAAATGAAAATTTTTAAAATCCCTAAAAGACCAATTTACTAATTTTTTTGTTTCATTTACTCTTTCGTAATTACTATCTAATCCATTAACAACAGAAATAATTCTTCTATCATCTCTTATTGATGATGCCACAATACCATATCCAGATTGTGAAGTTCTGCCTGTTTTAAGACCATCATAACCATCAATATTTAATAATTTATTTCTATTAAATTGTTGTATATCATTGTATGTAAATTCATCCATTGCGAAATAATGATAATATTTAGGAAATTCTTCAATTATTAATTTTGCTAGGTGAGCTATATCTCTCAAAGACATGTAATGATCATTCTCAGGCCATCCTGTAACATTAACAAAATTACTATTGGTTAATCCAATTTCTTTTGCTTTTAAATTCATTTCATCAACCATATTTTCTTCAGAACCAGAAATACCTTCAGCTAAGACTACACACGCGTCATTTCCTGATTGTATAATTATTCCTTTTAACAAATCATCTACAGAAACTTTATCACCAACATTTACAAACATTTTAGATCCTCCAAATTTCCAGGCTTTTTTGCTAACTAAAAATTCTTGATTTAATTCAAGTGTGCCGTCTTTTAATCTTTCAAAAGCCATGTATGTAATCATTAATTTACTCATAGATGCTGGTCCTTGTCTAATATCAGAATTTTTATCAAGTAAAACAGTATTTGAATCTACATCGATGACATAAGCTGAAATAGCTTTAGTCTCAATTGAGTAGGAGTTAGAATTAAATAAAAAAAAGCTAAAAAAAAATAATATTTTAATATAAATTTTCATTTCATTTTTTTATCAATAAATAATTTTGCATTTTTAAAACCTTTTTTGTGAATAACAGATAAAATTTTTTCAGCATCTTTTAAATTTTTAATTGGTTTTGTTGTTAATTTATAATATTTTTGGCCATTAATAAAAATTAAATTAATTAAAATCTTATCATAAATTGGTTTCATTTTAATTTTTAAATTACTTGCTTTTTTAAATGATTTAAATTGAGCAATTTCAACTCTTAAATAATATGGTTGAATATTTTTTTTCTTAAAATTTATCTTTAAAGTAGGTTGTTTTTTTTTTTATATGACATTATTATTTTTTTTTTATACTTTTTATTTTTTTTTTTTTTATAATAAATTTTATTAATAATATTTTTATTTACATAACGAAATTTTTTATTATAAATTATATTTTTTATATTTAAAATTATTTT
>CAYOOR010000034.1:0-2844 GCA_964405695.1 uncultured Alphaproteobacteria bacterium | reverse complement strand
GAAGATGAGAAATTAATTAAAGATTTGTTAGAATGGATGCATGTAAATAAAGCTGATTACACGAATACTTTTCTTTCTTTAATGAACAAAGATATAAAAAAAGAAAATTCATTTCAGAATTCTTCCTTTACTGAATGGAACAAAAGGTGGAATTTTCGTTTAAAAAAAAATAATAAGCCTTTAGAAATGTCCTTACAGTTGATGGAGAAAAATAATCCACTTGTTATTCCTAGAAATCATAAAGTTGAAGAATCTTTAGAAGAAGCGAATAATAAAAATAATTTAAAACCATTAGAGGAGTTAATGAAGTATTTAAAAAATCCATATGAAAATAAAACTGGAATATCTAATTATCAAGATGTACCAAAACCAAATGGTAAAAAATATAAAACTTTTTGTGGTACTTAATTAGTTTTAGGAATTTAACATAATTGGTAAGAATAATCCTAAGCAATAAAGGAAAATAATAATCAGGGAAGTTATTATCATTGCTCTAACTGCATTAATTTTCATATTATATTATTTTTCTTTTAATCGTGGAAGTAGTTCAATAAAATTACAAGGTTTATGATTTATATCTAGTTGATACTTTAAAATCATATCCCACGCATCAGTAACACCACCTGATGAACCAGGTAGTGCGAAAATATATTTTTCATTCTTTAAAATTGCACAAGCTCTAGATTGCAAAGTTGAGGTACCAACTGTTTTGTAACTTAGCTGTCTGAACAATTCTCCAAAACCAGGTATTTTTTTATCGGCAATTTCATCTAAAGCTTCGGGAGTAATATCTCTTCCTGTAAGTCCCGTTCCCCCAGTAGTAATAATAACGTCGATCTGATCTTTCTTAGTCCAATCAAGAATAATTTTTTTTATTTGCTCTTTATTGTCTTTAACGATTTTTCTATCAAATAATTTATGTTTTTGTTCTTTTATTTTTTTTACCAGTATTGCACCAGATTTATCATTTTCCATTGTTCTGGTGTCTGTTATAGTTAATAAAGCTATGTTAATTTGCATTTTTGTAAAAATGATTGATGATAAATAACTATGTATCTTCTAGCAATATTATTTTTTGTAACAGCGGTACTGTATTCAAGCGTTGGATTTGGTGGTGGTTCAACCTATTTGGCACTACTACTTATTTGGAATGTTCCTTATTTTGTACTGCCCGTTATAGCTTTGTTATGCAATATCATAGTAGTCTCTGGTAATTGTTTTAATTATATTAGATCAGGAAATTATAACTTTAAACTTTTAATACCTTATTTAGCAGGCTCAATACCTTTAGCATACTTTGGAGGCACCCTATCAATAGAAATAAAAATATTTGAAATAATTTTATTTTTAGTTTTAGCTTTTGCTGGCTTTTTACTTTTATTTAATTTTAGATCATATGAAGACAATGAAGCCACTTATAGAAAAGTTCCTATATTTTTTTCAATTTTAATTGGAGGATTTTTAGGTTTTATTTCAGGAGTCGTAGGAATTGGAGGCGGAATTTTTTTGAGTCCAATATTATTTTTGATGAGAGCTGGTAAGCCAAAACATATTGTTACTACAGCTTCAATTTTTATTTTAATTAATTCTGTTTCAGGTATTACAGGCCAATTGACAAAAAGCGAAGTATTATCAGAAGTTATAAACTATTGGTATTTGTTAATACTTGTTTTTATTGGAGGACAAATAGGAAACTTTTTAAATTTAAAAATATTTCCTGCAAGAATATTAGCTCTTTTAACTGCATCACTTGTTCTTTTTGTTGCTGCACGAATGGGAATTCGATTAATTAGCAATTTTTAAAAATTATTTTAATATAAGCTTATAAGTCAAAGATTATTTTATATTTACTTCATCATAATATTTTGTTTTAATTGGAAATGAGAGGGAATAGCAGTGGCAGAATATAAGTATTTAATTAATAAAGAAGAAAATAAAGAATCTAAACCTAATAGATTAAATGTTGTTAATTTACTTAAAAAAACAAAAATAGAACAAAGAAAAGAAAAGAGAAAAAATATCCTCGTTGCGGCTGCAGCAATTTCTGCATTAGCGGTGTCCGGTCTAATTATTTCTCTTTAGAACTAGAAACGTTAGTTTCAAAATATTATATAATACTTTTATATTTATGAATGAGCAAAAATTTAAATTATTAAAAATTTTTTTTTTAATATTATTTTTTTTACAAATTTTTTATATTTACCAGTTTAGAAGTGGTTTTAAATTTGAAATTATAAAAAATCCTTTTTCAAAAAACAGTGGAATAGAATTTTCTTTGCCGGCAGAAGTAATTGATTCAAGTAAAATAATAAAAAAGCAAAAAGTAGGCAATTTTAATTTAAGTAAAAAAATTAAAAATAATAAAGCATTATTTCAAAGGATTATAGAATTTAATTATCCAATTAAATTCAAAGATGATGTAAATATATATTTTTATTTAAAAGAAGAAAACTCACCAGAACAATGTCAGATTCTAGAGGAAGGCAATTATTTATATTTAAAAAAGTGTTAATATGGAAATAGATAAACTATACGAAAAAATTACGCTAATTTCATCTTTGTTGATTTTAAGTAATCTTACTTTTATTGCGTTTGGCTTTCCTTTATTAATTTTAAAGGTTAATTTAATTTTTTTTTTATTAACCTTCCTATTTTTTTATTTTAATAAAATAAAAGAGAATCTTTATTTAAAAATATTTTTTATTTTTATTATATTAATATCTTTGGGAACGCCAACTTTCGAATGGGATCCACGTAGCATATGGTAATTTCATGGAAAAAGAATATTATATGACAACTCTATCTTTTCGATAGCTGATAATTATGCACCCTTCAGCCATAATG
>CAYOOR010000033.1:0-3514 GCA_964405695.1 uncultured Alphaproteobacteria bacterium | reverse complement strand
GAAGTTGTCAAAATCGAAGATGTATTAACAAAAGGGGATATTTTTTGTACAGCAACTGGAAATGTAGATGTTATAACACTTGAACATATGAGAAAAATGAAAGATAGAGCTATTGTTTGTAATATAGGGCATTTTGATAGTGAAATACAGATTGATGCGTTAAAAAATTTTAAATGGGACGAAATTAAACCTCAAGTTGATGAAGTTCAATTTCCGAATGGAAAAAAATTAATTATTTTATCTAAAGGAAGATTAGTTAATCTTGGCAATGCAACAGGACATCCAAGTTTTGTAATGAGCGCTTCTTTCACAAATCAAGTCTTAGCTCAATTGGAATTATGGACTAAATCCAGATCTTATAAAAATAAAGTTTATGTTTTGCCGAAAGAATTAGATGAAAAAGTTGCTGCATTACATTTAGATAAATTAGGTTCGAAATTAACAAAATTAACAAAAAAGCAAGCCAAATATATAGATGTTAAAGCTAACGGACCTTTTAAACCTTATTATTATAGGTATTAAAAAAATAAATCATTAAAATTTCAAATATATCTCTAGATCAAACAAAAAAAATCGCAAAACAATTTGCTAATCAAGCAGAACTCGGAAATATTTTTTTTTTAAAAGGTAATTTAGGTTCCGGAAAAACTACATTTGCAAGATTTTTTATTGAAGAAATTGTAAAAAAAAATAAAAAAAAAATTAAGAATCCAATTACCAGTCCTACATATAATTTAATAAATAATTATGATTTTGGAAAAAATTTAAGAATTTGTCATGCAGATCTATATCGTATTAAAAATATAAATGAAATTCTTGAAATAGGATTATATGAAGAAATGGAAAATAGAATATCATTAATTGAGTGGCCTGAAAAAATTTCTAAAATATTTAACAATAGGGTTGATATTTTCTTTCTAAAAAAAAAAACAATTGATAAAATTGATATAAATATAAAATTTTTAGGAAAGAATAATTTTGTAATAAAAAAGATATGAATGTATCTATTTTAAAAAAAAGTGGTATTAAGAATTTTAAATTAAAACAAATTAAATCTGACGCTTCTTTTCGCAAATATTTTCGTATTAATATAAAAAATGATGATAGAAAGCTTTTATTTGTAGATTCCCCAAATAAAACGGAAAATAATTTAGGTTATTTGAATATATCAAATATTTTAAAGAAAATGAATTTGTCTGTTCCCGATATAATTGCATATGATATTTCAAAAGGTTTTTTTGTAATAGAGGACTTTGGTTTAAATACATATACATATTTACTAAAAAAAGAGGAAAGTGAAATTAAGCTTTATAATTTAGCAACTGAAGTTTTAATTCATATAAATAAATATTCAAAAAATTTAACTTCTAAAATTCCTTTATATTCTAATAAAAAATTAATTAATGAAGCCTTGTTATTTTTAGAGTGGTATTGGCCTAATATTTATAAGCAAAAACCAAAAAAAAAAATTTTCAATGAATATATTAATATTTGGAAAAATTTATTACAAAATAATTTAAAAACTAAAAAAGTTTTAGTTCATAGAGATTTTCATATCGATAATCTTTTTTTTTTAAGAGATAGAAAAAAAGTTAAAGCTTGTGGTTTAATAGATTTTCAAGATTCAGTAATTGGACCTTCAACATATGATTTAGTTTCGCTATTAGAGGATGCTAGACGAGATGTTGATGACAGAATTAGAAAAAAAATGTTTCAAAAATATTTAAAAAATAATCAAATTAAAAATAAAGAAAATTATTTAAATGAGTATAAAGTTTTATCAATAAATCGCCATTTAAAGGTAATCGGAATTTTTACAAGATTATTTGTGAGAGATAATAAAAAAAATTATTTAAAACATATTCCTAGACTTTGGAAATTAATAGAAAAGAATTCCAATTTTATTTTTTTAAATCAAATTAATGAATGGCTGAATGAATATTTTCCAAAAAGAAAAAGAACTATACCAACAAAATAATGAAAAAAATATTTAATATAATGATTTTAGCTGCAGGTTTAGGAAAAAGAATGAAATCTTATACTAAAAAAACTCCTAAACCATTAATAAAAATTAATAATGAAACCTTGATTGAAAAAATTATTAAAAATTTAGAAAAAAATAATTTTAAAAAAATAATTATTAATATTTTTTATTTAAAAAAAAAAATAAAGTATTTACTTCATAATAAATTTAAAACAAAAATCATTTTTTCAGATGAAAAAGTTTTACTTAATACAGGCGGCGGTGTTAAAAATGCTCTAAAGTTAATTAATGCAAAAGAATTTTTTGTAATAAATTCTGATATTATTTTAGATAAAAAAAAAAGCCCCTTTATGCAATTAGAAAAATTTTGGAATAAAGATAAAATGGATGCTTTATTATTACTCTATCCAAAAGGAAAAAATAAAGGTGACTTTAATTTAGATAGCTTAAATAGAATTGTAGTAAATAAAGAAAAATCAAAATATATTTTTACTGGTATACAAATATTAAAATCGAAAGTTTTTTTAAATATTAAGCAAAAAAAATTTCCATTATTTTTTTTGTATGAAAAATTAATAAAAAAGAAAAAAATTTTTGGATTAGTATATGTTGGTAATTGGCATCACATTGGAACTTTAGAAAGTTTGAAAGATTATAAAAAAATGTTATCATAGTACTCGATATGACTGTTTTATCAATTAATGAAGATTCTTTTGAAAAAGAAGTTGTTAATTCAAACTTACCGGTTTTGATAGATTTTTGGGCTGAATGGTGCGGGCCCTGTAAAGAGATTTCCCCTTTGTTAGAAGAAATATCAAATGAATTAGGTGAAAAATTAAAGATTGTTAAAATAAATATCGATGAAAATCCAAATATACCTAACCAATATGGTGTTCAAAGTATACCAACTTTAATTATTTTTAAAAAAGGGGAGCCAATTAGCACTAAAGTAGGAAGTGCATTAAAGTCAGATTTGGTATCTTGGATTGATTCGTCTATTTAAATTTTATTTTTTTTTAATTAGCTTAGAGAGCTCTTTGTACATATAAAAAGACCCACAAATTAAAATTCTTCCAGGTTTTTCTTTTTTAACGATTTTTTTTAGACCATTTTTTATATTTTTTGCTGTATCTACATGAAACTCATTTAATTTAGCTATTTCATAAAGTTTTTTATTTGAATAATATGGAGAATCTCCTTCAACTTTAACAGTTATTAATTTGTCAGTTATTTTTTTAAAATAATTTAAAAAATCAATTGGATTTTTTGAGTCTAACATTCCAAAAATCATATATAAATTTTTTTTTTCCAATTTTTTAATGTTGTAGCTAAAGCCTTACTGGCACTTTAATTATGTCCACCATCAAACCATATGTCCCATTTTTTAAAATTTATTTTTTTTTTATTAGCTTAGAGAGCTCTTTGTACATATAAAAAGACCCACATATTAAAATTCTTCCAGGTTTTTCTTTTTTTTCGAGTTTTTTTAGACCTTTTTTTATATTTTTTGCTGTATCTACATGTAACTCA
>CAYOOR010000032.1:0-3838 GCA_964405695.1 uncultured Alphaproteobacteria bacterium | reverse complement strand
TTATAGCTCTATAAGCATCAGTTAATCCAAGATTCATCATAGACCAAAATCTTTTAAGTGTATCTTCATGAAATAATGCATCATTTGTCCAAGATTCAGGGTTATGAACATCAATTTCTTTTGGAATAACATTAAAATCACCAGCTAAAATAAATTTTTTATTTTCATCAAGATTTTTTTTTATATAATTCGTTAATCTTTCCATCCATTTTAATTTGTAAGGAAATTTATCAGTGTCTATTGGATTTCCATTGGGTAAATAAATACATATTAATTCTATACCATTAATTTTTGATGTAATAAATCTAGCCTGCTCGTCACTTTTTTCACCAGGTAAAGTTTTATCAATTAACTTAATTTTTTCTTTGGAAAGAATTGCAACTCCGTTATATGATTTTTGACCAGAAAAAATTACTTCATAACCAATATTTTTGATGTCATCAATAGGAAATTCATGATCTTGCACTTTAGTTTCCTGAATAAAAATAATGTCATACTGTTTTTGTTTTAACCATTTAGACAATACCTCCATTCTTGCTCTTATAGAATTTACATTCCATGAAGCAATTTTCATAATAGCCATTTTTTATAATGAAAATGATGTACCACAACCACATGATGAAGTTGCTTTTGGATTATTAATCTTAAATCTAGATCCAATTAAATCTTCAACAAAGTCAATTTCAGATCCTTTAATTAAATTTAATGAATTTTCATCAATTACAATTAAAGCGTTGTTTTTTTTTATTATGATATCCTTTTCTTTTGAATTATTTTCCATATCTAAGTTATACTGAAAACCCTGACAACCTCCACCTGTAACAGATATTCTTAACATTTTTTTTTCTTTCTTTTTGGAAAGTTCAATGATTTTTTTTGCTGCGTTATTTGTAACTAATAAATTATTCATAATTATTTTTAAAAATATAATTTTATAATCTTATTTTATTCTTCATACTATAAAATAATATACTTTTTTGATATTTAAATATGTTAAATTTAGCTAAATATTCTATAAATCCATTAAATAAGCAAAAAAGAGTTTATTCTACCAAAATTGATAAATACAGAACAGATTTCCAAAGAGATGTTGGAAGGATAATACATTCAACTGCTTTTAGACGTTTAAGACATAAAACTCAAGTTTTTATAAATGATGAGAGTGATCATTTCAGAACAAGATTAACTCATACATTAGAAGTTTCTCAAATCGCAAGATCAATAAGTAGATACTTTCATCTAAATGAAGATTTAACTGAAGCAATTTCTTTAGCACATGATCTAGGACACGCTCCTTTTGGACATGCTGGTGAAGATGCATTAATTAAATCATCCGGTTCATATTTTAATCATAATGACCAATCTTTTAGAATTGTAACTTTTTTAGAAAGAGCTTATTTAGATTTTGATGGACTTAATTTAACATTAGAAACATTAGAAGGTATTGCTAAGCATAATTGGCCGATAAAGAAATTGAATGATAAAAGTTCCTTATATAAATTTAATAAAAATATTGCTGATTTGAATTTATCCCTGTTTCCATCGTTAGAAGCTCAAATAGCATCAATTTCTGATGATATTGCCTATATTAATCATGATCTAGATGATGGCTTTAGAGCAAATCTTTTAAAAATCAACGAACTTAAAAAAATCTCAATTTATAATGAATTAGATAAAGAACTTGTATCTTTTATGAATTTAATCTTAAAAAAAAAAGGAAAATTATTTTTACAAAAATATAAAAAAGAAATTGTGAGAAGATTGATTAACACAATGGTAGTTAATTTAATAAAAGAAACAGAAAGTAATATTAAAAAATTGAAACCTAAAAATATAAAAGATATTAAAACTGCTGATTTTTTAGTTGTTACTTTTTCTAATAAAATGGCGGTAAAAATTAAAGAATTAAGAAATTTTCTTAACAAGAAAATGTATAATCATAAAAAAGTAAAAAAAAAATCAGATAAATATAAAAAAATTATAGAAAAATTATATAATTTATATTTTTATGATAAATTAAAAATCCCAAATAATTGGATTAATCAAACTTATAAAAATATTAATGTAGAAAAAAATCAGATAATTATTGATTATATTTCAGGTATGACTGATAGATTTATTTTAAATGTTTATAATAAAAGAACATGAGTTTTTATAAAAAATTAAAAGACGATATTAATAAAATTCTAAAGGATTCATTTTTTAAAAAACAATATAAAAAAGAATTTTATGATTTATTTCAAGTCAGTGAATCCCCAACTGAAAAATTTGGTGATGTATCAACTAATGTTTCTTTAGTTTTATCAAAATTTATTAAAAATAACCCAAAGATTTTTGCTGAAAATTTATTAAAAGAGATAATCAAACTAAAATATATTTACGATGGTAAAGTTGAAGGACCTGGCTTCATAAATTTATCAATGAATAAGGATTTTTGGTTTAATGAATTAAAAGAAGTCCTTTTACAAAATGAAAAATATGGTGAAAGTACATTTGGTAAATCAAAAAAAATTATTTTAGAATTTGTATCTGCAAATCCTACCGGACCATTACATATAGGACATTGTAGAGGCGCTGTATATGGTGATGTTCTAGCAAATATAATGACAAAAGTTGGTTATAAGGTTTATAAAGAATATTATATTAATGATACAGGTACACAAATTGACAAATTAATTAATTCTGTTTTCTTTAGATACGAAGAACTTTTTAAAAAAAAAGGTTCAATAGGTAAGGATTTGTATCCTGGAAAATATCTGATTGATTTAGCAAAAGATTTAAAAGAGAAATACAAAAAAAATTTAATAAATAAAAAAAATAAAGATATAAAGATTGTCAAAGATTTTTCTTTAAAGTGGATCTTAAACAATATAAAAAATGATTTAAAATTATTAAATATTAGTTTTAATAATTTTTTTTCAGAAAACGAACTTTTAACGAATAATAAAATAAAAAATGCTTTAGATCTTCTTAAAAAAAAAAAATTAATTTATGAAGGGATCCCTGAAAAGCCTAAAGGCAAAGATGTTTCAGATTGGGAACCAAGAAAACAATTATTATACAAATCCTCTAAATTTGGAGATGATGTGGACAGAGCATTACAAAAATCGAATGGAGAATATACTTATTTTGCTAAAGATATAGCATACCATTTATTTAAATATGAAAGAGGTTTTAATACAGTTATTAATGTATGGGGTGCAGATCATGGAGGTTATATAAAAAGATTATCAAGTGCAATTAAGTCTATAACAAACAATAAAGTAGATTTTATAGTAAAAGTATGTCAGCTCGTAAGAATTGTTGATAAAAAAGAAATTTTAAAAATGTCAAAAAGAGAAGGGCAATTTATATCTTTAAATGATGTAATTAATAAAATGGGAAAAGATGTTATTAGATTTATTATGTTATTAAGAAAAAATAATGAAGATATAGATTTTGATTTACAAAAAATTACAAATGAAACTAAGGATAATCCAGTTTTTTATGTTCAGTATGCACATGCAAGATGTTGTTCAGTTTTAAGAGAAGCAAAAAAATTTTTTAAATCAAATGAAATTACTTTGAACAAGTTAAAAAATACAGATTTAAAAAAATTAAATAATGAAAATGAGATATCTTTAATACAAGAAGTTGTAAAGTGGCCAAAAATTTTGGAAGATTCTGTTATTAATCATGAACCTCACAGAATAACTTTTTTTTTACAAACATTAGCTTCAAAATTTCATAGTTTCTGGAATATTGGAAAACAAAATTCACAAATGAGATTTATAAATATGGATAATGAAACATTAACACTTTCAAGATTATCTTTAATTTATTCTGTTAAAATTGTTTT
>CAYOOR010000031.1:0-15366 GCA_964405695.1 uncultured Alphaproteobacteria bacterium | reverse complement strand
TTGTTTCATCTATTTGATCACTAATTAGGTTTTGATTAAAGAGGTTTTTTTCAGTTATTCTAGCAGATTTACCACTTCTACTTCTAATATAATAAAGTTTTGACCTTTTTACATCTCCACTTTTTACCAATTCAATCTTACTGATTTGAGGTGAATACAATGGTAAGACTCTTTCAATTCCTTCACCATATGAAATTTTTCTTACTGTAAATGAAGAATTTATACCTGCATTTTTTTTTGCTATACAAACACCTTCAAAAGCCTGGTCTCTTTCTCTTTTTTTTTCTTTAATTTTTACATTTACTATTATTGTATCTCCTGGATTAAAATCAGGTATTTTCCTTGATTGCTTAATCTTTTCTAAATATTTTTCTTCAAATTGTTCTAAATTTTTCATTTTTTTATAACCTTTTGTAATAAATCAGGTCTTTTGTTTTTTGTAATTCTTAAAGACTCTTTTTTTCTCCATTCTTTAATTTTTTCATGATTACCTGACAATAAAACATTTGGGACTTTTTTACCCAACCAACTTCTTGGTTTTGTATATTGAGGATACTCAAGTAAATTAATTTCAAATGTTTCATTTTCTAATGATTGAGATGAACCAAGAACGTTCGGAAGCAAACGAACACATGAATCAATTAAATTCATTGCAGCTATTTCTCCACCTGACAAAATATAATCTCCTAAGCTTATCTCTTCCATTTTCCATGTATCTATTACTCTTTGATCAATACCTTCATATTTACCACATAACAAAACTAAATTTTTTTTACTTGATAGTTCTTTAACTTTTTTTTGATTTAATTTTTTTCCTTGAGGAGATAAATATACTAAAGAAAAATTCTTTAAATTTTTTATCGTATTTTTAATCGCTTTATGAACTACATCGCTTTTTATTATCATTCCTGAACCACCACCGTATGGTGTATCATCTACATTTTTAGGTCCATTATTTGAAAAATCTCTAAGATTAACTAATTTTAAAGACCAAATTCTTTTTTTAAGTGCTTTGCCAGTTATAGAAAGACCTAAAGGGCCTGGAAACATTTCCGGAAATAAAGTTAAAACATGTGCTGACCAAGATTCTTTTAAAATTTTCATGAAGATACTTTCTATTAATCATTTTATAAATTTAATATAACTCTTTTTATCAAAAAATTCTTTTTATAAAAGTTTTTTTTTATACCTTTTTCTCTCCTTCGTTATTAGATGCTGTCTCTGTTTGAAGTTTTTCTTCTGGTTTAGCTTCTGTTTTTGGGGCCTCTGCTTGAGGTTTTTCTTCTGGTTTAGCTTCTGTTTTTGGGGCCTCTGCTTTTGTAGCAGACTCTTTAGAATCTCCTTCTTTCTTTTTTATCTTAGGTAAATGTTTTTTTGTTTGCTTAGGTACAAGTGGTTTATCAACTAAATTAGATTTACTAAGAAATATTGCCATTTTATATGATGGAGTTGCTCCTTTAGATAGCCAATATTTAACCCTTTCTTCATCAAAAATAATTCGATTTTCATCTTCCTTTGACAATAAAGGATTATAAGTTCCCAATTTTTCAATAAATTTACCATCTCTTGGACTTCTTTTATCAGAAACCACAATTTTAAAAAATGGTCTATTTTTTGACCCTGCTCTTGCTAAACGTATTCTAGTGCTCATATTTATTTAATTTAAATTGACAGTAATATATAATATTTTTTTTTTATTGCAATCCCGGAGGTAACATATTACCAAAACCTTGTCGCATTAAAGTTTTTTTGTCCATATTTCCATACTTTTTCATCATTTTAAGCATTGTATGATATTGTTTAATAAGTTTATTTACTTCCTGAATAGATGTTCCTGAACCCGAAGCAATTCTTTTTTTTCTTGATGCGTGTAAAATTTTATGATTATTTCTTTCTTCTACTGTCATTGAAGAAATTATTGCCTGTTGTCTAACTATAACTTTGTCATCAATATTAGCTTTGTTCATTTGATCTTGAATTTTACTAGCGCCTGGTAATTTAGATAAAATGCCTTTTATTCCTCCAAGTTTTTTCATCTGTCCTAATTGTTTAGATAAATCATCTAAACTAAATTGACCATCTTTAATTTTTTTATCTAATTTTTCAGCATCTTCTTTTTTTATAGATTCTGAAGCTTCTTCAACTAAAGTAACAACATCTCCCATTCCAAGTATTCGATTTGCAATTCTATCTGGATGAAAAACTTCAATTGCTTCCATTTTTTCACCAACTCCAATTAATTTTATTGGGCATCCAGTAACTGAACGCATTGATAAAGCAGCTCCACCTCTTGCATCACCATCTAATCTTGTAAGAATTATTCCTGTTAATTTTAATCTACTATTAAATTCCTTAGCAACATTTACAGATTCCTGACCTATCATTGCATCTGAAACTAATAAAATTTCATTAGGTTTTACAGATTTACTTACTTTACTCACTTCATTCAAAAGTAAATCATCTATTTGCATTCTCCCTGCGGTATCTAAAATTAAAACATCAAAGCCTTCTTTATTTGCTTTATCTAAAGATCTTTCTGCAATTTGAACAGGGTTTTGTCCTTTAATAATTTAAACTGTATCCACATTAATTTGTTTACCTAAAGTAGCTAATTGCTCTTGGGCAGCTGGTCTTTGAACATCCAATGATGACATAATTACCTTTTTGTTATCTTTATCCTTCATTTTTTTTGCAATTTTCGCACTTGTTGTAGTTTTTCCAGCGCCTTGAAGTCCAACCATTAATATTATAACTGGTGGTGTTGCTTTTAAATTTATTGGCTCTTCTTTTGTTCCAAGAAGTTCTTTTAAAACATCATTTACTATTTTTATAACCATTTGCCCAGGAGACACACTTTTTACTATTTTCGATCCAATTGCTTTTTTTTTTGCTTTATCAAGAAATTCTTTAACAGTTTCTAAAGATACATCTGCTTCTAATAAAGCAATTCGCACCTCTCTTAAAGCTGTATCAACGTCACTTTCATTTAAAGATCCTCTGGACTTTAATTTATCGAATATTCCTGTTAATCTTTCAGATAAATTTTTAAACATATTTTTTTTCCTTAATTATAGATTATATATGTAAAATAAAAAAAATGATTCTAAATTATATAAAAATGCATGGATTAAAAAATGATTTTATTATCATTGATAATAGAATTAAAAAAATTTCTTTAAATAAAAACAAATTAAAAAAAATTGCTAATAGGAAAAAAGGGTTAGGATGTGATCAAATCGTTTTTTTAGAAAAATCTAAAAATAATAAAACATCTGCATTTATAAAATTTTTTAATTCAGATGGGAGTAAAACAAAAGCTTGTGGAAACGCTGTTAGATGTGTTGCGTATATATTAATGAAAGAAGAAAGAAAGAAAAAAATTACTATGCAAACAGATGCTTCTTTCTTATATGCGTATTTAAACAAAAATAATCATATTACTGTCGATTTAGGCAAGGCTCTTTTTAATTGGAATAAAATACCTTTAAAAAAAAAAATAAATCCTGAAAAATTACATTTTAATTTAAACATTATTTCAAAACCATTTTTAGTTAATATTGGAAATCCCCATATCGTTTTTTTTGTTAATAATTTAAAAAAAATTAATTTAAAAAAAACCGGACCTAAAATTGAAAAAAATTCTCTATTTCCTGAAAAAATTAATGTTAATTTTGCAAAAATTTTAAATAATAATCAAATTGAATTAAAAGTTTGGGAAAGAGGGGCAGGAATTACTAAAGCATGTGGAACTGGAGCATCTGCTACTACAATCGCAGCAATAAAAAATAAATTAATTAATAAAAAATTTTGTAATATTTTAATGCCAGGTGGAAAATTAAAAATCGAATATAAAAAAAATGGGCATGTATTAATGACTGGTCCTGTAAAAATGTTAAAAAAAGGAACTATAAAAAATTTAATTTAAAAACTTATGAAAAATCAAAATATAATAACCTTTGGGTGTAGATTAAATAGTTTCGAATCTCAAATAATCAAAGAAAAAATAAGTGATAATAAAATAACCAACACATATTTTATTAATACCTGTGCAGTTACAAAAGAAGCTGAAAAACAGGCAAAAAAAAAAATAAGAAAAATTAGACGTGAAAATCCAAAAGCAAATATTATCGTTACAGGATGCTCAGCGCAAATTAATCCAGAAACTTATAAAAATATGAATGAAGTAGATTTAATATTAGGAAACCAAGAAAAATTAAACTTTGAAAAATATTTAAATTCTTTAAATAAAAAGAAAAAAATTATTGTTAATGATATTATGTCTGTTAAGGAAACAGCAAATCATTTTATTAAAGGTTTTGATAAGAAAGCAAGAGCTTTTGTTCAAATACAAAATGGTTGTGATCATAGATGTACATTTTGTATTATCCCATATGGAAGAGGTAATAGCCGAAGTGTACCAATAGAAAATATTTGTAAACAAATAAAAATTCTTTTAAAAAATAATTTCAAAGAAATAGTTTTAACAGGCGTTGATTTAACTTCCTATGGAAATGATTTATATGGAAAACCAAAATTAGGTAAATTAATAAAAGATATTTTTAAAAATATAAAAAATTTAGAAAGATTAAGATTATCTTCTTTAGATGCTATAGAAATTGACAAGGATTTATTAGAAATAATTAATTATGAAGAACGATTAATGCCTCATCTTCATTTAAGTATACAATCAGGTGATAATTTAATTTTAAAAAGAATGAAAAGAAGACATTCAAGAGAAGATGTTATAGATTTATGCAATAAACTAGTAAAAAAAAGAAAAAATATGGTTTTTGGTGCGGATCTCATCGCAGGTTTCCCAACTGAAACTAACGAAATGTTTTTAAATAGTAAAAAAATAATTAATGATTGTAATTTAACTTATCTACATGTTTTTCCATATTCTAACAGACCTAATACACCTGCTTCAAAAATGCCGCAAGTAAATAGGGAAATAATTAAAGAAAGATCAAAAGTTTTAAGAATAGAAGGGAAAAAAAATTTGAATAATTTCTTAATTAATCAAATTAAATATAAACATAAAGTTTTATTTGAAAGTAAAAATAAAGGTCATTCAGAAAATTTTATTCCTATTGAAACAAAAAAAAATTATAAAATAGGTAAAATTTTTTCAATTAAATGTTCTAGTGTTAAAAATGGAAAATTAATATCTCTGGAAAAATAATGGGCTGGTTAAATAGAATAAAAGATAGTCTTCTTAATAAAATAAAAAAAAAGCTTCCTAAAAAAGATATTGAATCTGTAGAAAAAAAAAGAAAAGAAAATGCTTTAAGTGAAAAAAAAATAATTAAAAAAAAAATTCACAAAACTAAAGAATTACCAAATAACAATATAACTAAAACTGATAACTCTATTATTGAAAAAGAAAAAAAATCTTTTTTTGGTTTATTTAAAAAAAAAGATGTTTCAAAAGAAGTTAAAAAAACTGAAAAAGATCCTGAACAAAAAAAAGGATGGTTTCAAAAATTAAAATCTGGTTTATTCAAATCTTCAGAAAAAATAACTCAAGGTGTTAAAAAAATATTTATTAATAAAAAACTAGATATTGAAACTCTAAATAATTTAGAAGAATTACTAATTATGTCTGATTTAGGACCAATAACAGCTGAAAAATTAACAGCCGAGCTTGCAAACGAAAAATTTGATAAAAATGTTAAACAAGAAGAAGTAAGAAAATTTTTAGCTAAAAAAATTGAAGATTCATTAGTTGATATAGCAAAACCTATAATTTTTGATAATTTACAAAATCCATCTATTATTTTAGTTGTAGGAGTAAATGGAACTGGCAAAACTACAACAATAGGAAAACTAGCAAACCAATATTCTAAAGAAGGAAAAAAAGTTATGATAGCAGCGTGCGATACCTTTAGGGCTGCTGCTGTTGAACAACTAAATATTTGGGCTGAAAGATCTAATGCAGAATTTATAAAAGGAAATGAAGGATGTGATGCAGCAGGCCTTGCATATGAAGCAATAGAAAAAGCAAAATCTAAAAAAATTGATATTCTTTTTATAGATACGGCTGGAAGGGTTCAAAATAAAACAGAATTAATGGAAGAACTAGCAAAAATAATAAGAGTAATGAAAAAACTAGAACCTGAAGCTCCCCATCATTGCCTACTAACACTTGATGCAACAACTGGACAAAACGCAATAAATCAAGTTGAAATTTTTAAAGAAATGGCAGAAGTAACTGGTTTAATAATTACAAAACTTGATGGAAGTGCTAAAGGCGGTATTTTATTATCATTAGCTGAAAAATTTAATTTGCCAGTTCATGCAATTGGAGTTGGTGAAAAAATTGAGGATTTACAGTCTTTTGAAGCACAAGAATTTGCTAAAGGACTAATGGGATTGGAAAATTAAAAAAAATGAATGAAGAAAAAAAAACATTGATAAAAACACTTGTAGAAATTATTCCTTTAATATTATTTTTTATTTTTAATGCAAAATATGAAATAATTTTAGCTACTAAAGTATTTGTTATATCAACCATAATATCATTTATAATCAGTTATTTTTATTTAAAAAAAATTTCCTATCCATTAATCATAACTACTTTTCTAGTTTTAATTTTTGGAAGCCTAACAATTTTTTTTAATGATTCAACTTTTATTAAACTAAAACCAACAATTGTATATTTATTATTTTCATTTTTTTTAATTATAGGATTAAATTTTAACAAAAATTTTTTACAAATTTATTTATCAGAATTATTAAAATTAAATAATGTTGGATGGAATATTCTCACAAAAAGATGGATTGTTTTTTTTATAATTATGGCCATTCTAAATGAAATTATTTGGAGAAATTTCTCTACTGATTTTTGGGTTTCTTTTAAAGTATTTGGATTTTTACCTATAACAATAGTATTTACTCTTTTTCAACAAAATTTAATAAGAAAATATTCTCAGTAAAAAAATAATTAGAAACGATAACCGTAAACAATACCTAAAGTGTCTAAGCCTTCATTGGTATCTTCACCCCAAAGATTTGCATTTGAAATATGATCTAATCGAATAGATATTGAATCATTACCATAAAAATTCCAACCAATTTCAACAGCTTCTCTAAAAAGAATACTTGAGCCTAATTCTTTTTTATCTGTTACTACATTTGTTGCTGAATGAATCTTATCACCATTATGATATGATAATCCCCAACTAAAATTAAAAAACATTCTTTTTGGCAGTTTCCAATCCCATGTAACACCTGCATAAGCCTGGCTTGTATCTCCTCCCATATTAATTGTCGCTCCAATATGCGGTCTAGGTTTCCCTAACCAAAATAAATTATAATCTATTTTTCTAAAAAGATATTCAAATGTAGAATCTATTCCTTCTTCTTTTGTTCTTCCAAAAACACCCGCATCATGTTGTACAACTCCGGTTTTAATTTCACTTATAAAAGAAGAATTGCCTTCTTTATCAAAAGCATTTGCATTACTTAAAAAAGTAAAAAAAAATAAAAATACAAAAGTTAGCTTTGCTCTATTAAACATTGTTTTTATTATAAAATAATTAATATTGAGTTACAAGATAATACTCTATAAATGATTTTTTTATAAAAAAACTAATTTTTACCCATCTTCCTTTTTCATCATACCAAATATTATAATCTATTTTTTTTCCATTTGGTTTATCTTGAGTACCTGTAACTTTATAATTTTGAGCATAAATAAATCCATTAGCAGTTGAAATTTTTTCAAAATTTTTTTTTTCTATATTTATTAATCTTTTTTTACCATGTTGACTATCGATTAGAACTTTTTTTTTAAACCAATGTTGATGCCAATATGAAGTAATTAAACTATTTTCATTAACAGAAAAAACTTTTTTATTGGATTTAATTTCTAATTTATTGTCCTTTCTATAAGCTTCCAATTCAAAATTTCTATTATTTTTTATTGTAGATGTTTTTGCTTTTATAAACTTTTCATCTTTCCAGGTTTCGTTTGCTTTATGAATATAATTAAAAACTGGAACGAATCCAATTTTAACAACCATTTTAATTTCTGTATTTACAATAATTTTATCTTCTATATTTTGAAAAGATAATTTATGAAAACCTATTTTTTTATTATTTCTATGAATTTCAAATTCATGTACAGGTTTATAATAAAAACCAAATACATTAAGAGGAAAAGATAAAAAATAAAAAAAAATTAAAAATTTAACTAAATTATTCATTACATAAAATAATATTAATACTAATTTAACTACTATGAAATATAAACAAATAAACAAACAAAATATATGGGCTGAAAAACTTACAAATAAATTTTTTAGTAATTCTCCATGTTTATTTTTAGATAGAGATGGTGTTTTAATTGACTGGAAAGATTATACTATGAAAGCAAAAGATGCAAAATTAATTCCAGGATCAGAAAAAATTATTAAACAATGTAATAAAAAAAAAATCCCTGTAATTTTAATTACAAATCAAGGTGGATTAGGTTTAGGAATACATGTATGGAAAGATTTTATAAGAATTCAAAAAAAAATTATAAATCAATTAATAAAAAAAGGAGCAAAAATTGATGGTGTTATTGCATGTCCTCATCATCCATTAGCAAAAGGTGTTTATAAACACAAAAATCACCCATGCAGAAAACCTAATGGAGGAATGTTTTTAATAGCAAAAAAATTATTTAAAGTTAATTTAAATAAATCTTGGATGGTTGGAGATAAAATAAATGATTTAATCGCAGCTAATTCAAAAAATTTAGAAAAAGGTTTTCTTGTATTAACTGGTTATGGAGAAGAAGAAAAAAAAAAATTAAAATTTTTACCTAAAAATTTTTTAATAACAAAAGTACTTTCCTCACTTAAAAATTTAAAAATTTCTTTTTAAAGAATTAAATATTCTACAGTTTTTGGGAATTTATTATTTTTCCAAATTGCTTTTAAATCGAAAACTTTTCCATTTTTATTTAATTTTTTATTAAAAAAAGAATAACTCAATTTTTTATACCCATCATGAGCTACTGCTAAAATTATTGTGTCATATTTTTCTTTTTTATTAAGTGGTGTAAGTTTTATATTTATTTTTTGTACTTCATTTTTATATGCAAACAAATCATTAACAAAAACTTTATGTCCCTTTACTTTTAATGAATTTATTAAATCAACAACTTTTGTATTTCTTAAATCACTAACATTCTCTTTAAAAGTTAATCCTAAAACTAAAATTTTATTTTTTTTACTAATACGATTATTTATATATTCTGATAAAAAATATGGAAAATTGTTATTAACTTTCCTTCCTGATAAAATTAAATTTGAACCTGTTTTTTTCTTATTTGCTAAATAAGCTAAATAATATGGATCAACACCAATACAGTGACCTCCTACGAAACCTGGTTGAAAATTAAGAAAATTCCATTTTGTTTGTGCTGTTTTTAAAACATCATAAACATTAATATCTATTTTTTTAAAAAGTTTTGTAATTTCATTTATAAAAGCAACATTTATATCTCTTTGAGTATTTTCAATAACTTTAGCTGCCTCAGCAGTTTTAATACTTTTTGATACAAAAATTTTATTTTTATTAATTTTTCCATATACTTTTTTTAAAATATTTATGGTTTTATTTGAATCTCCTGAAATAACTTTTGTTATTTTATCAACAGAATGAATTTTATCCCCTGGATTCATTCTTTCTGGTGAATATCCTAAAAAAAAATCCACACTAGGAATTAAATTTGAACTTTTTTTAATTTTAGGGCCACATATCTCTTCTGTAACACCCGGATAGACTGTGCTTTCAAATACTACTGTTGCTCCTTTTGATATAATTTTTCCAATATCATTGCAAGCTGAAATTAATGGTTGAAGATCCGGTTTATTAGATTTATTAACTGGCGTTGGAACAGTAACAATAAAAATATTTGTATCTTTTAAATCTTTTAAATTTAAAGAATATTTTAAATTTGAATTTTTAAGTTCTTTAAATTGAACTTCATTATTTCTATCAAAATAATTTTTCAATTCTTGAATTCTTTTTTTATTTTTATCAAATCCAATAACATTGAAATATTTTGATAATTTAATTGCTAAAGGAAGTCCTACATAACCTAGGCCAAAAATAGAAATATTTAATTTGTTTATCATTATTTAATATTTAGAAATGTTAATATAGTAATTTATGTTGTAAAACATAACGATTATTTATTATGTATTTATAAAAAAATAAATGGCTAAATTAATACTTCTTATATATAAAATTTTAACAATAATTTTTCTACCAATAATATTAAGTATTGTAATTATTAGAATTTTACAAAAAAAAGAAATTAATAATAGAATTCAAGAGAGATTTGCATTTTCATCAAAAAAAAGACCCCAGGGTGAATTAATTTGGATTAACGCCTCAAGTATAGGAGAATATCTTGCTACAATTTCATTAATTAAAAATATTAAAAAATTAAGATCTAATATAAAAATACTACTCACTACCAATACAAAGACTTCTGCACAACTTGCAGAAAAAATTAAAGATAAAAATATAATTCATCAATTTACACCTCAAGATAATCCATTAATTATTAAAAAATTTCTTAATTATTGGAAACCTTCTTTAGTTTTATGGATGGAATCTGAATTTTGGCCAATCATTTTAGATGAAACAAAAAGAAAAAAAATAAAAATAATATTATTAAATGGAAGAATGTCAGATAAATCCTTTAAAAACTGGAGTTACTTTAAATTTTTTTTCAAAGAAATAATATCAAATTTTTCATTAATACTAACAATGTCAAAAATTGATAAAAATAATTTTAAAAAATTAGGTGCAAAAAAAATAGATTTTATAGGTAATTTAAAATTTTGTAATGAAAAAAATATTTATAATAAAAAAAAAGAAAAAAAAATAAAAAAATTAATAAAAAATCGATTTGTTTGGCTTGCAGCATCCACACATAAAGGGGAGGAAATATTAGTATCAAAAATTCATAGCGATTTAAAAAAAAATTTCAATTCAAATAATTTATTAACTGTTATAGTTCCAAGAAATGTTAAACGAAGCTTAAAAATAAAAAAAGAAATAAAATCCGTTATACCAAATACTAAACTATTTAAATCAAATTCTATTACAAAAAAAACAGAAATTATAATTGATGATTCAATTGGTCAATTGGAAATATGGTATAAAAATATAAATACAGTTTTCTTAGGGAAATCATTTCCTTCTAAAGGTGGCCAAAATCCAATAGAACCTGCAAAAAATGGCTGTGCTATTATTTCTGGAAAAATGTCAAATTTTAGAGAAATTGAAAAGGAAATGATTTATAAAAAATGTTTATTATCAATAAATAGTTATTCGCAATTTTAATCTAAAATTAACGACTTTTTAAAAAAAAAAAATTATATAAAAAAAATTCGATTAAATTGCAAACAATATGTTAAATCTAAATCTTACATATTAGATAAAACAACAACAAAAATTGAGAAATATTTGCCTTAATTATTTCCAATTGAATAATATTGAAAACCATTATTTATAATTTCTTTTGAATAAATATTTCTTAAATCTAAAATCACCGGTTTTTTCATTAATTTCATAATTTTTTTAAGATCTAAATTTTTAAATTGATTCCATTCAGTTACAATAACTAAAAGACTAGAATTATTAACAACTTCATATTCATCTTTACAAAAATCTATGGATTTTGATAATTCTTTCTTTGCATTTTCCATACCTTGGGGATCAAAAATTTTTATTTTTGCCTTAGTCCTAGATAAATCTTTTGCTAATTTAATCCCAGGACTTTCTCTTACATCATCAGTATTAGGTTTAAAACTAATACCTAAAAGTCCTATTTGAATATTAGAAAAATTATTTTTAAGTATTTTTTTTATCCTTTTAAATAATGATTTAATTCTTAATTCATTTGCTTTATCAACAGCTTTAACAATTTTTAAATCTGTTAAATTTTTATTTCCTTGATAAATTAATGATTTAACATCTTTTGGGAAACAAGATCCGCCATAACCTGGACCCGGGTGTAAAAATTTAGAACCAATTCTTCCATCTAATCCTATTGCTTTTGCTACTATTTCAACTTCTGCGTCTATGTTTTCACATAAATCTGCAATTTCATTAATAAACGTAATTTTTGTAGCTAAAAAAGAATTATTTGCATATTTAATTATTTCAGCAGTTTCATTATTTGTTACTACATATGGCCTATTCAAAGGTTTATAAATTTTTTTTAATATTTTTTCAGCCTTGATAGATCTGCATCCAATTATAATTTTATCAGGTCTATTAAAATCTTCTAATGCAGATCCTTCCCTTAGAAATTCCGGATTTGAAATAACATCAAACGTTTTAATAGAATTTTTTTTTTTTAAAATATTTTCAATTCTTTTAGAAGTACCAACAGGAACAGTTGATTTAGAAACAATAACCGTATATCCCTTAATTTTATTTGATATTTCATTAGTTACTTGATCAACAAAATTTAAATTACTTTCACCATTTTTTTTTGGCGGTGTGCCAACACAAATAAAAATTACATCAGATTTTGAAATATATTGTAAATAATCGTTAGTAAAATTTAATCTTTTACTTTTTAAATTTTTTTTGAAAAGATCATCTAATCCTGGCTCATAAAAAGGAATTCGACCAAATTTTAACTGTCTTAATTTTTCTGTATCTTTTTCAATGCACGTAACTTTAAAACCAAAATCTGCTAAGCTTACGGCTTGTACAAGACCTACATATCCTGCCCCTATGATAGTTATATTCATAATTTAATTAATAGGAATTGAATAAGTAAATAAAAAAGTTTCTGTCCCAGGATTATTTTCATCTAAACTGGCATTTGATAAATGATGAACTTCCAATCCTATTCTTCCACCATTTTTCCTTCTATAAGCCAAGTCCAAACCAGACCTAAATTCAACGATATGACCTAATTCTTTTCCATCTCCTTTTTCATAAAGCCCGGGAGCAAAACTAGGGGTTAAAACTATTTTATCTGTTAAATATAAATCAATTCTTACTCCCGAATATATATGAAAACCATGATCAGTATTAACTTGTCCTCCTATCATTGGTTTAAATAATCCATATCGAGTTCCATGTCTATATTCAACATTAAATAAACCAGAAGTTTTAGTATCATTCCAATCCCATATACCCGCACCAAAAGTTAGCAAAATTTTAACATTTCTATCAGCTCCATGGCTGGTATCAAACAATAAAAATAAAAATAAAAATAAAAATATTTTTTTTATCATAAAATTTAAGCAGCATTATTTAAAATATCTTCAAGTTCTTTTGTTGCTGTATCCTTATCTAATTTTTTCATTGATGCTAATTCTCTTGCTAATCTATCTAAAGCAGATGCATATATTTGTTTTTCACTAAATGAAGATTCATCAAAAGAATCTTTTTTATATAATTCTTTTAAAACTTCAGCAATAGAAACTAAATTACCGGATAAAATTTTTGATTCATATTCTTGTGCTCGTCTACTCCACATTGTTTTTCTTTTTTTCTTTGCTTTAGATTTAAGTACCGCTAAAGCATCTTTTAATCTATTTGCTGTACTTAATTTTCTAAGACCAAGATCTTTAATTTTTTCTACAGGAATTCTTAATACAACTCTTTCATTAATTGAAATAACAAAAACTTCAATTCGTTTTCCACTAATAATTTCTTTTTTCACAGCAATAATTTTTCCTGGTCCATAAGAAGGATAAACAACATAATCACCTTTATTAAATTTTGCTTTATCTTGTTTTATTTTTTTTTTCATTTAATCTCCAGATCCAGGTTTTTCGCTAAAATATTCTTTTTTATTATTATTCTTAGCCCATTTATCTTGTTCTTCTTTAGTAAATGATTCTTTTTTTTTTGAAATATTTGGCCATGTTTCACAAAATTTTTTATTTATATCAGTCCAATCTTTGGCAACTGAATCCGAATCAGGAGTAATAGCTTCAACAGGGCATTCAGGTTCACAAACTCCGCAATCGATACATTCATCGGGATTAATAACCAACATATTCTCCCCTTCATAAAAACAATCGACCGGACAAACTTCTACACAATCTGTATACTTACATTTGATACATTTTTGATTTACTACGTAAGGCATAAATAAGAATATTATATCACAAAATTATTAAAAAATTTGGGCTTTTTCTTTATTGCATATTTTATTCAAAACATAGGGTAAAATGCCACCGTTTGTTAAATATTCAAGTTCTTTTTTGCTATCAATTCTTAGTTTTAATTTAATAATCTTTCTTTTTTTATTTTTATAATTAATAAAGCATCTAATTAATTTATTAGGCTTCAAATTATCATCTAAATCAAGAAAATCAAAGCCTTCAGTACCTATAATTTTTAAACTTTTCACAGAATCTTTTCCAATAAATTGTAAAGGTAAAATTCCCATTCCAATTAAATTTGTTCTATGTATTCTTTCAATAGTCTCAAAAAGAACTGCCTTTACGCCTAATAAACTAACTCCTTTAGCTGCCCAGTCTCTTGAAGAGCCAGTACCATATTCTTTACCTGCAATAATTATAGAAGGAACATTAAGTTTTTGATATTTTTTTGATAATTTATAAACTGAGGGAATTTCCATATTGGAAAAAATTCCTCTTATCATAACTTCATGATTTCCTCTTCTAGAGCCATATGTGTTAAAATCAAAAATCTTTACTTTTTTTGATTTTAAATAATTAGAAGTTTCTGAATTTAATTTTATTTTTCCAGCGGGAGAAATATGATCCGTAGTAATTGAATCACCTAAAATTGCCATCGCTCTAGCATTTAAAATATTATTAATTCTTTTAACTGGACTACCAATATTATCAAAAAAAGGTGGTTTTTTTATATATGTGCTATCTTTAGACCATTTATAAAGACTAGATTTACTAAATTGATTTTTTTTATTCCATTCTTTATCACCTTTAAAAATTGAAGAATATCTTTTTCTAAAAATATCAGGAGATAAAACTTTATTTAAAATTGAATTAATTTCTTTTTGACTTGGCCATATATCTTTTAAAAAAATTTTATTATTATTTTTATCAATAGCTATTGGGTCTTTATAAAAATTTATATCCATATTTCCAAAAATCGCAAAAGCTACAACTAACGGAGGTGAGGCTAAATAATTTGCTTTAACTAAAGTATTAATTCTACCTTCAAAATTTCTATTACCTGAAAGAATTGAACAAACAGTAATTTTTTTTTTCGTAATTTCTTTTTCAATATCTTTTTTTAATGGCCCTGAATTTCCTATACACGTAGTACATCCATATCCGACAAGATTAAAACCTAAATGATCTAAATATTTTTGTAAATTTGCTTTTTTTAGATAATCAC
>CAYOOR010000030.1:0-4818 GCA_964405695.1 uncultured Alphaproteobacteria bacterium | reverse complement strand
CCTTGATTTTGTTGATATGAGCTCAAGTTCATTATTCAAAAATCCTGATGATGCTTTTGACCATAGTACACTAGGATCCTATGGATACAGTTTATCACTTTTTGGTCACTATTTATCTTCAGTGACAGATAGCTTAGGGGGATCTTCTCAGTTGAATAGCAATATTATCAGAGAGATTTGGGAGAATTATTCGCAAGGATCAAATAGTCAAACAGTTTTCAAGTCTTTAAAAGATGTTCTTGAAGAGAATTATAATACATCATTTCCATATGTATGGTCAGACTTTATGTCTAGAAATATGTTTAGTGGGGTGTATGATAACATGAACAATGATATTTATTATCATGATGGCCAAATATTGATAGATCCTCCTAATTTTACCTATGAAACATCGTTTCCCAATCAATTTGAAACGTATAGTGTAGAAATTGATGAGGACAGGGTATCTTTTCTTGGAATCGATACAGATCAAGAGGGCTCATTAGTTGCAAGCTTTTCAGATAGTGAATATTATTTATGGTCAGGAGTTTTATCTGACAATTTATCTCTAGATAACATTTCTGGTGAAATAAATCTTGATATTCCTTTAACAGGAGAATCTTCAAAATTATTTTTTATGATTTCAAATATAGATGGATCTGATAACATTAATATTAATCTATCAATTAATATAGAAGGTTGCACAGATATCCATGCAGATAATTACAATGAGTTTGCCACTGTAGATAATAATTCATGCATATACAGCAATCAGATATCTAATTTATATCCCAACCCAATTAATCTTAACATCGAACAGTTAAGTTTTAATTATATTTCATCAAATAGCAAAGTTATTACGGTATCTCTATTTGATTTAAGAGGGAACAAAATTGATAGAATAAATTCAATTCCAGTTAACAAAGGAATAAATCAAATTCAAATATCTAATATGAGAAATTTATCATCAGGAAATTATTTTTTACTAGTAGATAATGAGCTTCAGTTGAAATTTGTAAACATAAAATGAGCTATAATACCATTCAAAAAATTGGAAGGGGAGAATATAAAAGTAGGGGATCAAAATTTTTTTCATTCTCTCATCATATCAATTCTCTTAATGATCATAAGCATTTAATCGCTGTATATAGGAAAGAATTTCCTGAGTCTTGCCATGTCTGTAGTGCGTACAGATTATTTATGGGAACCCGAATTGATAACCAAGCCTCTGATGATGGTGAGCCCAAGGGAAGCGCAGGGCAATCTATATTAAATCAGCTTAAAAGAAATAACCTTATTAATGTCGGCACCTATGTGGCTCGGATATTTGGAGGCTCTTTGCTGGGTATCCCGGGGCTGATTGAAGCATACTCAAGTGCGGCACTACTATCTATTGATAATACCCCCCATATTAAGTGGAAAACAATGAAATCTCTATCTTTTTCTTTCTCTTATGATTATGAGGGGATTATAAACTCAATCATCAAAGAATTTAATGGAGATATAGTTAAAATGAATTTCTCAGATAAGATAGATGTTGAAGTAAATCTTGAGGAGTCTCTATTTAATATATTTGTAAAAAAAATAAGAGAATCTTCCTCTGATAGAATCAAGGTAAACGTTATTTAAAAGTCCTTCTTTTATTTTCGGTTGTTTAATCAAAAAAGAATAATTAAGTTTGTATCCCAAAAACAGACGCGGGATGGAGCAGTCTGGTAGCTCGTCGGGCTCATAACCCGGAGGTCGCAGGTTCGAATCCTGCTCCCGCCACTAGGGAGACCCCTGTTCTTATTATTAAGAATTGGGGTTTTCTTTTTTTTATGTCAATCTAGAATAGATATTATCATATTTATTTAAAGTATTACTTTATATTAAATTACCCTTTACATATTCTTACATTCTAGTTATAAATAATTCATATTTTTTTTATAAATTCATGTATGAAAAAAATTATTATTATTACTCTATACATAAGTACTGTGATTGCCCAGATTCAGCATGGAGGCACTCCAAAATTTTTATATGATCAATTAGATAGAATTAACTTTATTCAAGTTAATACAGATCTCATTGTAGATCGAAGCTTTGATCCAATGGTTTTTCAATTTGGTACTGAATATGATGTTGATATTGATGTAAAAAATGAGTCTCAGGTATATATCAATGATGATGATACCTATACATTGGTGCTAGGCATCCATTCGGATGGTGCATATGGACTTGGGTTTAATTTTAGTGATTTTTTCCTTACCCCAAATGCAAAGCTATATTTTTATGATAGAGAGAGAACTAGTTTTTTTGGTTCCTTGACTGAATTAAATAATAAAGAAACAGATGATTTGACAACATCAATTATAAAGGGAAGTTATGTTATTATTGAGTTGACAGCACCTCAAAATGAGATTAATGATATTAGATTAAATATAGATACTATCATTCATGACTATACCGATATTATGAATTACTACAATACTCTTGATTCAGATAGAGAGGACTGCAATATTAATGTTATTTGTCCAGAGGGTGATGATTGGAGAGATCAAATAAATGGTGTACTAAGAGTTTCTATGGGAGGTGGATTATGCTCAGCGTCTCTTATAAACAATACATCTAACGATAGAACACCGTATGTATTATTTGCAGATCATTGCGTATCTGGATCGACAAGTGGCTATGTATTCTACTTCAATTATCAAAGTAGTAGTTGTTCAGGAAGTACTGGATCATTAAATCAAAGTGTAAGCGGATCTAGTTTGCTGGCGAGTGAGGATATTAACTCTGGCCCAGACTTTGCATTATTAGAATTAACTTCGAATATTCCTGATTCCTACGATCCTTTTTATGTCGGGTGGTCAAGATCAGCTCTTCCACCACAGGAGGCGGTAGGTATACATCATCCAGGAGCTGATATAAAGAAGATTTCATTTACCAATGATAATGTTAGTGCCAATGGATATTATTGGGAGTTTCAGTATGATCAAGGTCGTGTAGTGCCAGGCTCATGTGGTTCTCCATTTTTTGATCAAAATAAAAGGCAAGTAGGAATTGCAAGCTACATCTATACAAATTACTGCGACCCATCTCCTGATTGTTACTGTGCGCAGCAATATAATCATGGATATGGACGTTTTGATCAAGCCTGGAATATGGGACTCTCTAACTATTTAGATCCAATTAGCTCAGGTGCTACATTTTTAGATGGCATTAGTATAAGTGGAATCAGCATATCTCATGATGCGTATGAGGATATTCCATTTGAAAGTAGTACAATTAATTTTTCTGCTGAAGTAAATGCATTTACAGGAGATATAGATGCAGTAGAATTATATTATAATTTTGGAGATGGATGGAACACTATTGAGATGCAGCAGCAATTTGGTACAAATCTATATGAAATAAATTTAAATAATATTTTTAATGGAATGTTAATTAGATACTACATACAGGCAGTTAATTCTGAGGGAGTAGTTCAAACATACCCCAATAATGCCCCAGAAAATTCTGTGTTATTTATTGTAGGTGAACTTCCAGATATATATTTGAACAATTTTGAGGAATCTGCAGCGGATTGGACGATTGGAGAAGCTTCAGATGATGCAAGTGCAGGAATATGGGAGCTAGCTGTTCCCATTGCAACTTTTAATGATGAAAACTATCAGGTTGCTCCTGGATCTGACAATACAGAAGATGGTACATACTGTTTTGTGACTGGGAATGGATATGAACAGGGAAATGGTGGGTATGATGATGTAGATGGAGGCAAAACAACTCTACTTAGTCCTAATTTTGACCTCTCAAGCTATGACGAAGTTGTTATGACGTTCTGGAGATGGTATACAAATAATATTGGAGATAATGGAAATAATGATATTTGGTTAGTTCAGGCTTCAACAGATGGAGGCGAATCATGGATAGATATAGAAAACACTTCAAGTTCAAATACCAGTTGGATAAAAAGTAGATTTATCCTATCTGACTATATTGATCTTACAAACAATGTTCAATTTAAATTTATTGCTGAGGATATTTTCTATAATGGTGATGCGGGCTCTGGGGGCTCCCTAGTTGAAGCGGCCATTGATGATTTTATGCTGGAATATGTTTTATCTGAGTCATTTATGGTAGGTGATCTTAATTCTGACTCTACCATTAATGTTCTGGATGTAATTTTACTTGTTAATATGGTCCTTGGCTTTGAGGAACCAAATTATTCTGCAGGAGATATTAATTTTGACTCTGAAATAAATATTTTAGATGTAGTTAATCTTGTATCTATGATATTAGATAATTAAAACATCCAGTACTTGCACACCTACTTTTAATTAAATTAATTTTTCTATTTATAATTTTATGTAAATTTTATAATCATGATTACACATACATTGATAGCAATAAATGTAGTAGTATTTATCATTATGGTATTGATTGGGGGAAGCTCAGTTATTACAGCCCCATCAACTCACTTTTTATTAAGTTTTGGTGCTAGTTTTGGTGAATATGTATTTGATGGTGGCCAATTTTGGAGACTATTAACATCAAATTATCTTCATATAGGCTTGCCTCATTTATTGTTTAATATGTGGTGCCTCTACTCCATAGGGTTGGAGCTAGAAGAATTTATGGGTAGCGCATTTTTTATAGTTACTTATACTGTGAGCGGAGTATGTGGAAGCTTGGTGAGCTGTCTTTATTATATGGGCATAGGATATCCCACAGTCTCAGCTGGAGCATCTGGTGCAATTTTTGGAATAGCTGGAGCCCTTCTAGTAGTTGCTCTATATATTGGAAGCAAATATAATCGAAATCAATTTAATTATGATTATTCATCACTATTGTTTT
>CAYOOR010000029.1:0-3542 GCA_964405695.1 uncultured Alphaproteobacteria bacterium | reverse complement strand
ATTTGTTATCGAAGATAGGATTGCATCTAAGGATTTAGAAGCATCAGATTTAGAAATTTCGAGATCACCGGATACCTTATTAATTAAATCATCTTTGTTCATTGATCCTCCTAAAAAAAAATCTAAAAAACTCGATAATTATGCACTTTTTTCAAATTATTTGTCAATAGTATTAAAAAAGAATTCTGTGGATAAGAATATAAAAAAAAAAAAAAGAATTTTTTAAATAATAAGAGGTTTGCCTGATGTTTTTTTATGAACTGGTATATTTGTCCAATTAATAGGAGATATTTTTTTGGTTAAAGCATGTTTTAATACCTCATCTAAACTAGAAACTGGTATAATCTTTAATCCTTTTATTAAATTATTAGGAATTTCAGTTAAATCTGTTTTATTCTCTTTAGGAATTAAAACTGTTTTAATATTTGATCTTGAGGCGGCAATTAACTTTTCTTTAAGGCCACCAATCGGAAGAACTCTTCCTCTTAAAGTAATTTCTCCAGTCATCGCAACATTTCTTTTAACCGGAATTGATGTTAAAATTGAAACGATTGATGTACACATAGCGACACCAGCTGATGGTCCATCTTTTGGTGTTGCACCTTCTGGAACATGTACATGAATATCTTTTGTATTAAAAAATTTAGAATTTATTCCAAAATCATCTGATCTCGATTTAACATAACTTTCGGCAGCTCTAACAGACTCCTTCATTACTTGGCCTAATTTTCCAGTGCATATTATTCTACCCTTGCCATTAACTGCTACGGCTTCAATTAATAATAATTCTCCGCCTACTTCAGTCCAAGCTAAACCGGTTGTAATACCAATTAAATCTTTATCCTCGAGTTCATTTCTTCTAAATTTTTGAATTCCTGCATACTTCTCGAGATTTTTTTGATTTACTTTAATTGTTTTTATTCTAGTTTTAGATAATTCTCTTATTGCCTTTCTTATTAGATTTGTTAATTCTCTTTCTAAATTTCTGACACCGGCTTCTTTAGTATAAAATTTAATTAAATCTTTTATTGCAGTGTCTTTAATAGACCATTCCTTTTTTTTTAAACCATGATTAGTTGTATTTTTTGGAATTAAATGTTTTTTTGCAATTTCAACTTTTTCATCTTCAACATACCCAGGTAATCTTATAATTTCTAATCTATCTAATAACGCTGGAGGAATATTAAGAGTATTTGCTGTAGTTACAAACATCACATTTGATAAATCATAATCTACTTCTAAATAATGATCATTAAACTTATTATTTTGTTCTGCGTCTAAAGCTTCCAATAATGCGGCTGCGGGATCTCCTCTAAAATCAAAGCCCATTTTATCTATTTCATCAAGTAAGAATAATGGATTACTTTTTTTAACTTTTTTCATTCCTTGTATAATTTTTCCTGGCATAGAACCAATATAAGTTCTTCTATGTCCACGTATTTCTGATTCATCTCGAATACCTCCTAAAGAAACTCTTACAAATTCTCTTCCAATAGCTCTAGCAATAGATTTACCAAGTGAAGTTTTTCCAACCCCAGGCGGTCCAACTAAGCAAATTATAGGACCTTGTATTTTTTCAACTCTTTTTTGAACAGCTAGATACTCAATTATTCTTTCTTTAACTTTTTCTACAACATAATGATCGTCATTTAATATTTTCTCAGCTTTCTAAAGATCAGTATTAATTATAGAATTATCTTTCCAAGGAACGTTTAAAATCCAATCTAAATAATTTCTTATAACTGATGCTTCAGCAGACATTGAACTCATTGAAGTTAATTTTTTTAATTCAGTCTCAGCTTTTTCTTTTGCTTCTTTTGTTAATTTTAATGTTTTAATTTTTTCTTCAAATTCAGAAAATTCATTTTTTCCTGAATCTAAATCACCTAATTCTTTTTGTACTGCTTTTAATTGCTCATTTAAATAATATTCTCTTTGAGTTTTCTCCATTTGTCTTTTTACTCTTGATTTAATTTTTTTCTCTACTTCTAAAATTCCTATTTCATTTTCTATATGAATTAAAATTTTATCTAACAATTTTTTTATTGAATTAATTTCTAATAACTTTTGTTTTATCTCAATTTTTAAAATTAAATAAGATGCTAAAGTATTTGCAAATTGAGGAACATCATTTAATTGTGATAATGAACTTAAAGCTTCTGAAGGTACAGTTCTATTTAGTCTAGCATAAATTTCGAATCTGGAAACTAATCGTCTTGTTAATGCGTCTACTGTTGCAGTTTTTTTCAATACCTGATCTTTTTCTACTTCAGCATTAACCATATAATAAGGATCATTTTTAATAAATTTAATGATCTTAGCTTTATTTTGAGCCTCGATAAGTGCTTTAATTGTTCCATCAGGTAACTTTAATAACTGAATAACTTTTCCTATACAGCCTATTTTAAACATTTCATCAGTAGAAGGATCGTCAATATCTGCACTTTTTTGTGTTACTAATAATATTTTTTTATCTTTACTCATTACTTCTTCTAAAGCAGTTATTGATTTATTACGTCCAACAAACAATGGCGTAATCATACCCGGAAAAACAACAATGTCTCTTAAAGGGAGAAGAGGTATTAAAATATTTTTTTTATTAATTTTATTCAATGTTATGCATCAATGTAAAATAAATTAATCAGATATGTTATTATAAAAGATAATTATGCTGATGTGTCAACTTTATTTTTCTTATCAGCGAAAATTAGTAAAGGATCTCTATTTTTTTTTATAACTTCACTATTAATTACTACTTCTTCTAAACCATCCACTGTCGGTAACTGATACATAGTATCCAATAAAATATTTTCTAAAATTGATCTTAAACCTCTTGCGCCGGTTTTTTTTCTAATGGATGAATTTGCAATAGAATTAAGAGCATCTTTTGTAAAAGTTAATTTTACATTTTCCATTTCAAAAAGTTTTTTATATTGTTTAACTAAAGAATTCTTTGGAACAGTTAAAATTTCTACTAACGAACTTTTATCCAAATCTTCAAGAACAGCGACAACAGGAAGTCTACCAATAAATTCAGGAATTAATCCAAATTTTAATAAATCTTCAGATTCAACTTTATTAAATAAATTATTTTTATCATCATTATTGTGTACTTTAAGTTTTGACTCAAAACCAATAGATGTATCTTTTTCTCTAGTATCAATAATTTTCTCTAAACCGGAAAAGGCACCACCACAAATAAATAATATATTAGTTGTATCAACTTGCAAAAATTCTTGTTGTGGATGTTTTCTGCCACCTTGTGGCGGAACAGAAGCTGTTGTTCCTTCCATTAATTTTAATAAAGCCTGTTGCACGCCTTCACCGGAAACATCTCTTGTAATTGAAGGATTTTCTGATTTTCTTGAAATCTTATCAACTTCATCAATATAAACAATTCCTCTTTGAGCTTTTTCAACATATTAATCATCTGATTGTAATAATTTTAAAATAATATTTTCTACATCTTCACCATCATAACAAGCTTCAGTTAAAGTTGTAGCATCTGCCATTGTGAATGGCACATCTAAAATTCTTGCTAA
>CAYOOR010000028.1:0-24701 GCA_964405695.1 uncultured Alphaproteobacteria bacterium | reverse complement strand
ATCTTTTAAAATTTTATTTAAATCATGGCCCATATGTAAAAGTACATTTGCATAATGCGGTCCATCAAGTATATTAAATTTTTTATTTTTTTTTAGTTTATTTCTTAATTTTTTATAAAGATCTTCTTTTAACCATTTTTGTATTAATCTAGGTTCATTTTTAGGTAAGCTTGCTTTCATGCTAAAGCTTGTTTCGGGTAAAAAAAGTGTATCTTTATAGTCCATTTTTTTTATTATTTAATAAATCTTTTAGCCAACAAAATATCTTTATTTATTTGTTTTTTTAAAAGTTCAATATTCTCAAATTTTTTTTCTTTCCGTAAAAAAGCTAATAATTCAACAAATATATCTTTTCCGTAAAAATTTTTTTTAATTTCAAAAAAATGATTTTCAAAAAAAACTTTCTTTTCATTAAAAGTTGGTCTATTTCCTATATTAGCAATACCATAATATGCTTTTTTATTATTTTTAAAAAAACTTTTTGTAACGTACACACCTTTCATTGGCAAAATATAATCCTTTATAAAAAAATTTGCTGTCGGATATCCCAAAGATTTGCCTCTTCCACTACCCTTAATTATTTTTCCTTCTAATAGCCAATTTCTACCTAACATATCTTTTACATTATTGTAATGTCCTGTTTTAATTTTTTTTCTTATTAATGTAGAATTAATTACTTTTTTATTTTTATTCAAAACACGACTTATGACTTCTAATTTATAAGAATACTTTTCAGAAAACTTTTGTAAAAGATTTACATTTCCTTTTCTTTTATAACCAAAACGAAAATTATATCCAACAACAATAAATTGTGGGTTTAAATCAATTATTTTTTTAATAAATTTCTCAGGAGATAATTTTGTAAAATCCTTAGTAAATTTTATAAATATTAAATAATTAATACCCATTTTTTTTATTTCTTTAATTTTTGTATTTTTATTTGTTAATTTAAAAGGTGATTTATTTTTTTTAAAAAATTCGTTTGGATGTGGATCAAAAGTTATAACAGCTGAATTTAAATTATATTTTTTGGAAATCTCTACATTTTTTTTTAAAATTTTTTGATGTCCTTTATGAATTCCATCAAAATTTCCAATTGTTAAAACTGTTCCTTTTTTTAAATTTAAGTATCCATTTAGGATTTTCATATTAATCTAATTTTTTGGAGGAGGAATAACTATTGCTGTTCCTTCTAAAACAATATTTTTTTTTACAAAACATAAAGTTTTAAGTTTACACCATTTTTTTTTTAAAATTTTTTTTTCAACTATTATTTGAACTTCAACAAAATCATTTATTCTAACAGGTCTCTTAAAGTTTAAATCTTGAGACACATATATAGTTCCATTACCAGGAAATTTATTCCCGATTACTGATGAAATAAATGAGGCAATCATCATACCATGGGCTATTCTTGTCTTAAAAATTGTTTTTTTTGCAAAACTTTCATTTAAGTGAATAGGGTTATTATCACCTGAAGCAATAGCAAATTTTTTAATATTTGAACTTGTAACTTTAATATTTTCACTATATTTTTGATTTACCCTAAGATTCTCAAAATAAAATAATTTACCCATTTATTAAAAATAAAAAAAATTATTAAAACAATTTTATAAAATTACTGTAATATTATATTTAATTAATATATAAACAATAGGTCATCAATGATAAAGATTTATATAATTTTACCTTTACTAATTTTAGCTGCATGCTCAAATGACATGAAATTTTCTAATTTTAATAAAAAAAATAATAATTATAAAACATGTTTAAATGATGCAAATCATAATATAAATACTAAAGTAAATATAAATCAAGACAGAAACGATATGCTACAAACAGATGATACTATGGTGGACTTATATAATATCGGTAATGAAATCGATGAAATTAAACTATCAAACAAAAGAAATGAAATGATAAAAGATTGTTTGAATAAAAGAAAATAATAACATAATATTTATTTGTTTTTTTAATGAATTTACCAGAAATCATAAATATAAATAATCTTAATTTGTTGGCAAAAGGCGGCCCTGTAATGTTTATTTTATTAGGATTTTCTATTTTTGCTTTTGCAATTATTTTATTTAAATTTATTCAATTCTTATCTACTGATCTATCTAAAAATAAAAAAATAAATGAAATTCTTTCTAAATTAAATGGTTCAAATGCAAAAAAACTTCTTTTAGAAATCCAAAAAATAAAAAGTCCCATTGCAAGAGTTATAGAAGTAGTAATAGCTACTAAGAACGATCGAAGGTTCGATAAAGACTCAAGAGAAGCTGAGGTATCACGAATTATATCTGTAGAAGTTAGATTTTTAGAAAATTATCTTGGTGGTTTAGAAGTTATTGCCAGCATCAGTCCTTTACTTGGACTTTTTGGTACTGTTCTCGGAATGATTAAAGCTTTTTTAAATTTAGAAAAGGCTGGTTCACAAATTGATCCAGCTCTATTAGCTGGTGGAATATGGGAAGCCCTTTTAACTACTGCATTTGGTCTTGCAATAGCTATACCAGCATTAGCGGCATATCACCTTTTTGAAAATAAAATAAGTAATGCTAGAGATACTATTAATGATGCTGTTGTAAGAACAAATACCCTGTTAAATTTTAAAAAATAATAAATTTGAAAACCCACACTTTTTATCAAAAAGAAGAAAAAGAATTAATTTCTATTAATATCACACCTTTAATAGATATTGTTTTTTTATTACTTGTTTTTTTTATGTTAGCTACATCATTTATTCAAAAAAGTACAATTGAAGTTAATTTAAGTGCAAATGAGGCCACTGAATTAGACAAGGAAAAAAATACATTAACAATTATTATTAATAAAAAAGGCACTGTGTATTTCAACAAAAAAATAATAAATACTAACGAAATTAAAAATTTAATTAAATCTAACTTAAAAAAAAATCCAGAATATAAAATATTAATTAAAACTCATAAAAAGATTCCAGTACAAAAGGTAATAAGATTAATTGAAGAAGTTAGATTAGCTGGAACTGACAAAATAAAATTATTAAATTTAAACTAAAAATGGCTTTAAAAAAAAAAATAAAACAAATAAATTTAATACCATTAATTAATATTATCTTTTTAATGTTAATTTTTTTTATGCTGGCAGGAACCATAACTAAAATTGACCCTCATAAAATAAATATTCCAGAATCTATTATTAAAAGTAATCCAAAGACTCCTTTTCTAACATTAATTGTTAAAAAAGATGGGGAAATTTTTATAGATAGTAAAAGTAAAAAAAAAGGATTAGAAAAAAAAAATTATCTCAACATAATAGAAACTAGAAAACCAAAAGAATTAGCACTAAAAATAGATGCTGAAACACCCTCAGAATATTTTCTTAACTTATTAAAAACACTTGAAAAATATAATATAGAAAAAATAGTTGTTGAAACTAATTATTTTAAACAATAATTAATATGAAACAAAAAACTGATATATGGATAATAAATTTAGCTTTTATATTTTCGATTATTTTGCATATTTATATAATTTTTTTTATTAGCGACTTTAATATTAATTTTAAAGAAAAAAAAAATAAATTTACTATCACATTAGCTCCATTAGGAAATCTTGATATAAAACCTAAAGAGTCATTAAAAAAAGAAAAGATAATTCCTAAAGAAGTCCCTGAAATAAAAAAGAAAAAAAAAAAAAGTGAAATAAAAAAGAACAAAAAAAAAATTGATTTAAAAAAAACCTTACCTTCTGAAAAATCAATTAAAAAAGAGAAAACTACTGAAAATAAAAAAGGGGGAAATTTAAAAGGAATAGAAGGAGGAGTATCTAAAAAAATTATTAATCAATATGTTACTCAAATTTATAAACTAATTGATTCAAAAAAAAAATACCCTAGACAATCTTTAATAAGAAAAGAGGAAGGAGTTGTTTTAATGGAAATAGTTATTCGAAATGATGGAATGTTAATGAGTGTAAAATCAATTAAAGCTAAACATCAACGTTTAGTTGATTCAAGTTTTGACGCTGTAGAATTAGCAGCTCCATTTCCAGCTTTCCCGAATAAAATTAAAAGAAAAAAAATGAATATTCAGGTTCCTGTAATTTACAAAATAAGATAAAAAACTAATCTTTCATATGATGTCTTGAATTAACTGGCTTAACAAGAAAATTTGCAACTAAAGCTATGCCTAATAAACAAGCCATAACTATCATAGTTTTGTTATAAACTTGACTTGTTGGATCTGGTGTACCAGCAGGTAAAATTTCTAATAAATTCTGAATTGTAACAGTTTTTGCTTTTACAAGTTCATCAAGACTTTCTATACCAGCACCAAATTTTTCTGAAAAAATTTGAGGGTCTACTTTCATAGCTAAATCATTTATAGCATTATTAATAGAACTACTTCTTAAAGATGTAATAATTACAGGTCCTAAAACTCCTGCTGTGCTCCAAGCAGTCAATAATCTTCCATGAATACCGCCAACATACTTTGTTCCAAACATATCTGCCAAATAAGCAGGTATAGTAGCAAATCCACCACCATACATTGTAAATATAATTAAAGTAGCTCCATAAAATAAAATTAACCAGACGACAACTGGAGCTATATCAAATGTTTGAGCAGAAATAGGAATTGAAGAATAAAGAATTATACCAAGAATAAAAAAACAATAATAAGTATTTTTTCTACCTATAAAATCCGATGCACTAGCCCATATAAAACGTCCAGCCATATTAAAAATACTTATGAGCATTACATACCACGTTGTAAAAGCACTTGTAACAATTAAAGCTGCTTTCTTTTGAAATATTTCAGTAATCATGGTTTTGGCTACACCCAAAACCCCTATACCCGCTGTAACATTAAAACATAAAATTACCCATAAAAGATAAAATTGTGGCGTTCTTAAGGCTTCATCAATATGAACATGTTTCGTAGTTATCATTTTTTTTTCAATCTCAGCATCACTTGGTGGTTTCCATCCTTTAGGTGCCCATCCATCTGCTGGAACTCTATAAGATAATGCAGCAATAGTCATAACTACAAAATATATAGCACCAAGCGTAAAAAATGTTTGAGCAACTCCTACAGATCCTGTTCCAACTAAATAAATCCCCGGATCGCCTGGAACTATCATATTTGCAACATCATTTACACCTACAACAACTACTTCTTTTAATCCATCAGCTGTTTCAGCAAATCTTTTACCAGCTTCTGTGATTAGATCTGATTCTGAAATATTTGATAACAATTGTGGTGCTTTGTAATAGTATTGAATAAAAAAATCTTTAATACGCGCTCCAAAAAAAGCTCCTCCTCCAAACCCCATAATAGCCATACCAGTAGCCATTCCTCTTCTATCAGGAAACCATCTAATTAAAGTTGAAACGGGAGACACATACCCTAATCCGAGTCCGCAACCACCAATAACTCCATAACCTAAATAAATTAACCAAAGTTGATGATTAATAATTCCTAAACTTCCAATTAAAAAACCTCCACCCCAACAAAAGGCTGCAACTAAACCAACCATTCTAGGTCCAACTTTTTCTAACCATGTTCCAGCAAAAGCTGCTGCTAAACCTAAAAAAACAATTGCTGTTGAATAAATCCATACAACTTCTTTTAAAGCCCAATCATCGGCTGAACTTGTTACAACTCCTATGGCTTTTATTAATGCTGGATTAAAAATACTCCATGCATAAACAGATCCGATGCATAAATGAATTGAAACCGAGGCAACAGGAACCCACCATCTATTAAATCCAGGTTTACCAACAATTTGTTCTTTTAGTAAAAGTTTACCAAAATTACTTTCTGTAAATCCTATAATCTTAAAAATTTTTATAATTGAAAATATGATAATTAAGCCAAGTAGAACAGCTACGGTAATATTCTGCCACAAGGCAAGTTGACCCAAATCTAAAATCATTTTAAATAGTTAAATAAACATCCCTAAAAAGAAACTTAAATATAGCAAAGATTCATGACAAATAAATTAAAAAAAATATTTTTTATTTACAATATGAATCTATAAGAGACTCAAAAATAACTTTTGATGCATCTAAATTTTCTTTATCAGGATTTTTTTTTACATATTTAATAAATATATCTTTGTGTCTTTGTAAATTTAATACATTGGACAAACATAAATCAGGTAAATTTTGATTATTTTCTGATTTTATTAATTGATATGTATTAATAGCTGATTGAATATATCTAACACATGGATATTCCCTTTTTGCTTCTTGTTGCGCAGCGGTTTCCCCAGGTATCCATGCCTCACATTCAAACATTAATTCTTTTGCAGTAAAAGGATAAGAAATATTTTTGACTTCAATTGAATTTGCTGGATACAAAAATAAAAGAAAAATATAAAAAAGTATTAAAATTTTCATAAAATTATTTTGCAATAAAAATAAATGCATTTGCATGAAATTCAGGGCCATAATCTATTCTATGATTTTTATCACCATCAAAAAACTTTAAGGGAGTTAATGTTTCCCCAATTAAAGCAAAGCCTCTATAACCAAAATTTAAAATTTTCTTAAGTGTAATTTCTATAGATTCTGATATGTATCTTTCTTCTATTTCAATTAATAAAGTAGGCTTATTCTGTTTAATTAATTTTTTTGCTCCTTTTAATATTTTCATTTCAACTCCTTCAGCATCAATTTTAATAAAACCTATATTTTTTAATTTAAGATCATCAATTTTTTTTGTTACAACTTTTAATATACCGATATTTTTATCCAACTTTACATTTCTAATTGATCCTCCTTGATTCGAATAACCTTTTTTGCCTTTTGGAATTTTTAAAAAATCTACTGATGATCTATCTGAAAGAGCATAAGAAAAAACTTTAACATTTTTACTTACAGTCTTTTTTAAAATTTTGTAAGATTTTGGATTTGGTTCAAAAGCATAAACTCTTTTAGAATATTTTGAAATAAAATAAGTATAAACTCCTTTATATGCTCCAACATCCAAGGAATTACGCTTATTATCTATCAAATATTTTAAAAATTTAATATCAGTTCTACCTTTTATCCATTCTTTTAAAACTAATCTTCTGATGTATAATTTACTTGGAATAATTATATGTTTTATTTTTTCTTCAAAACTACTTGGAGGTAGCCAATTATCTTTTTTTTGCGATAGTTTCATTTTGTTTAATAAAAATATAAATACCTTTTTTACAGTAATCTTAATTATTTTAACCTTTACAGTTTTTTCTAAAAATTTCTATAACGAAATAATAGTGAAGTATTTAGATAATATGCATTTTTTTCAAGTCTTTTTTTCTGATTTTTATTTAATTTTTGCTGGTGCAGAAATTTTAAATAATGGAAATAATCCTTATAAAGAATGGATAGATATCCATAATTCACCATTTTTTAATCCGCCAATAGTATTTAATTTATTTAAATTTGTAACTAATTTTGATTACACAACTATTGCTAAATTTTGGTTTTTTATTTTATTTTTTTCTTTCATTTCCATTCCTTTAATACTTTTCAAAATTTTTAAAATAAATTATAAATTTTCGCTAATTTTTTTTATATGTTTTGGAGGAATTGCTTTATCAGTATTTTTAACTGGAAATTTATCTATTTTACTAACTTTTTTATTTGCAATAGGCTTATTTTTTTTAAATAAAAAAAAAGATCATATTTTCTATATAATCTTATCATTTCTTTCAATTATTAAATTTCCATATTTAATTTTTTTTGGCATACCCTTTTTATTAAAAAATTTAAATAAAAAAATTTTTATAAATACGTTTTTTTATTTAACTATTATTTGTTTAATTTACTTAATTTCTTTCCAATTAAATAATGAATTATTTTCTAGTTGGATAATTTCAATCGAATATTCCAAAAATATTGGAGATCAAGGTGATTTTGGTAGAGGATTATTTCGAATATTAGATAGTTATATTTATTCAAATAATAATTATAAATATATAACATATTTTTTAATTTCTGGATTTACATTTCTTTTTTTAATTTTTTTATCAAAAAAATCAGAAATTTTAAATAAGAAAAAAAATAAAAATTTAATTTTAGCTTTTAGTGTTATTTCTCTTTCTATGCTTCTTCCAAGATTAAAAAGTTATGATATATTAATTACATTACCATGTTTGTTTTTTTTAATTGAGAATATAAAATTTAAATTTTCTGAATTTGTAAATTCATTTATAAAATTTTTATTATTTTTATTTTTATTTTGTATAACAAGTCCATATGGGCCTATATCATTATATTTATTAATAGTTATTATTTTTACTTCAGACCTAATATTTATCTTTATACAAAAGAAATAAAAAATTATAATCTATATAGCTTGGGCGTGTGCTGGAATTGGTAGACAGGGTGGTCTCAAAAACCACTGGTTGTAACACCGTGACGGTTCAATTCCGTCCACGCCTACCATATTAAAAAAAAAAAATGATAAAAAAAATTTATTTAAAAATATTAGAACTGTCGAAAAAAAAATATGCTTTAACTGTTTTATTAATAGTAGCTTTCTTAGAAAGTTTTATTTTTCCAATACCGCCTGATATTTTTTTAATTTTTTTAATTTTATCGCAAAAAAGTAGAGCGTTTTATTTAGCTTTCTACTGTACTATACTTTCTGTTGCTGGTGGAATTTTAGGTTATTTTATTGGTAGTTTTTTCTTTGATAGCTTAGGGCAAGGCCTTTTAAATTATTATAATTTAAACGAAAATTTTATAGCTTTTTCAGAAGGATATAATGAAAGTGGTATTTTATTTGTAATCATGGGTGGTTTTACAATAATTCCATATAAATTAATAACTATCGCAAGCGGATTTGTTAAAATGGATTTTTCTTTATTTTTAATTGCCTCAATTATTTCTCGAGGTGCAAGATTTTTTCTATTAGCAACTTTATTATATTTCTTTGGTAAAAAAATTGAAAATCTATTAATTAATAGATTTGGTTTAATTACAGCAATAATTTTTATAATTATAATAATAATGTATTTAATAATTAAACATTTAGGTATTATTTAAAAATGATTTTTAAAAACAATAATTTCTTAAATTTATTTTTTTTGTCCTCAAGTTTAATTATTTTATCAATTGTTTATTATTTAGAATTTTTTTTAGGTTATATACCTTGTGAATTATGTATTTATCAAAGATTTCCCTATTTTATAATTATCTTATTATCTATTTCATATTTATTTATAAAAAATAAAAAATTAAAAAAAATTACTTTTTTATTTTATATTTTAATTTTTTTTTCAAGCCTAATAATTTCTACTTATCATTTTGGAATTGAAAATAATTTTTGGAAATCACTAACAGAATGTAAAGTTAACAATGAAAATATAACAAATAATGAAGATATTAAAAATTATTTATTAAATAAAGATTATGTATCTTGCAGTGATGTTTTATTTAAAGTATTTGGAATTTCTTTGGCTGGATATAATATTTTAATTTCCTTTTTTTTATTCTTTATTTCTATAATTGGATTTAAAGAAATAAAAAACTAAGGTTCTAACTCTGTATCCCAATATAAAAAATCTTTCCAACTGTCATGTAAATAATTTGGTGGATATTTTTTTATATTTTCTTGCAAAAATGAAATTGATGGTTGAAAAGGTTCTTTTTTAATTGATAATTTTAATTCATTCAACATTTTATTTCCTTTAGAAGTATTACAATCTGAACATGCAGTAATAACATTTTCCCATGTAGTTTTACCACCTTTAGATTTCGGCAAAATATGATCAAAAGTTAAATTATTTTTTGAATTACAATATTGGCATTCAAACTCATCTCTAAGAAAAACATTAAATCTAGTAAAAGCAGGTTTACGAGAACATATTACATATTCTTTTAAAGCAATAACACTTGGTATTTTTATTTTTATCGATGGTGAACGGACAATCTCATCATATTCAGATACAACTGATACTTTTTCTAGAAAAACAGCTTTTATACTTTCTTTCCAAGAACATATCGATAATGGGAAATAGCTTAGTGGTTTAAAATCTGCGTTTAGTACAAGTGTTTTAAAGCTCATATTTTAAAAATAATAAACATTGTTTAAAAAGACAAATTATTATTAACATTTTAACAAATATTTAACAAGAAAGTTTTCTCCTATATCTAATCCTTCTTGATTAATACCATGCCCTAAATTATCTAATGCATTTGATTCAACTTTTACATTATTTTCTTCTAAAAAGATTTTTGAACTCTCCATCATTTTTATTGGAACTACATCATCATTTTTACCATGAATTAAACAAATATTAGGTTTTGAATTAATTTCTATTTTTCCACTCTTTGATAAAACAATACCACCGGAATATCCTAATACTCCTCTAATTTCTGTATTCATATTTATAGCTAAATTCAATGAAACCATAGTTCCTTGACTAAAACCTACCATTATCAAATTTTTAAAATTTAACTTATGTTCATTTAATTTATTTTTTAAAAAAGAGATGATAACAGGTTTTATACTATCAATTTCTTTTAAAATTCTTGTTTGATCTCTATCTTCTAGACCAAACCATTCTCTACCAAAAGGTGCTTGTTTATAGGGATTGGGTGCATTAATAGAGTAAAATTTTGTTTTTTCTAGTTTTTGTGACCAATGTTTTGCAAGCGGAAGTAAATCAGATGAATCTGCACCTATACCATGCAACAAAACAACTATTGAATTAATTTCAATATTTTCTTTTGGAAATTCTTCAAAATCTAAATTTTTCATTCTTAATATTTTTTAAATCTTTTTAAATAATTTGGAAGTATCAACTCTAAAGAAACAGGATTAATATTTAAATCTTGAAAAGTAAATTGATTATTAGAAATAATATTATTATTTTCTAAAAGTTTTATTTGATCTAATGTTAAAGGTGGATTAGGTAATAATTTAAAAAAATTTGCCATTAATTTTGCAATTTTTTTTGGAAGATATAATAAAATTCTCTTACGATTAATAATTTGTAACAATATTTTCATTAATTCTTTAAAAGAATAAATATTTGGGCCACCAAATTCATATATTTTATTAAATTTATTTTTTTTCAAAATCTCTATTATTCCTTTAGAAACATCATCAACATATACTGGTTGAAACTTAGTTGTTCCACCCATTATCAATGGCAAAAATGGACTAAACATAGACATTTTTGCAAATTTATTAAAAAAATTATCATCGATCCCAAAAATAATACTTGGTCTAATAATTGAAAATTTTTTACATTTCTTTTGAATATATTTATCTGCTAATAATTTACTTTTTGAATATTGGGAATTTATATTTTTTTCAACACCTAAGGCTGAAAGATTTATAAAAAATTTTTTTTTTGAATTTATATTATCTACTATATTTTTTACAAACTGATAATGAATTTTTTCAAAATCATTTTTTTCTTTTTCAAACAATATACCTACTAAATTTATAATTATATCTGAATTATCTATTAAATTTTTTAATTTTGAAGTGTTTGATAAATCAAATTTTATAAGATTAATTTGTCCAACATCTCCAATTGGTTGTAAATCATAGGCTTTCGAGGGACTTCTTGTTGGAACTGTTATTACACACTCATTCTCACATAAAAATTTAATTAAACTTTTTCCCAAAAATCCAGATCCTCCGAATACTGTTACGTTCAAATTTCTTAAATGATTCATTATTTAATAAAGTAGTTTAAAAAAAAAAAAAAAATATTGATTTTTTTTATAAAAATGCCACATCTTAGCATGGCCCAAAAAGTTAAAAATATCAAATTTTATAAAAATGATATTCCATTGAATATCAAATTTAAGCATTCTATAGCAATCGATACTGAAACTATGGGATTAAATATTAATAATGATAGATTATGTTTAGTTCAAATTTCTGATGAACATGGAAACTGTCATATAATTCAATTCCAAAAAGATTCCTACAATGCCCCTAATCTAAAAAAAATTCTTAATGATAAAAGAATTTTAAAAATTTTTCACTATGCTAGATTTGATATTGCTGTAATAAAAAAAAATTTAAAAGTTATGTGTGAACCAGTTTATTGTACAAAAATTGCTTCAAAATTAGCTAGAACTTTTACTGATAGACACGGCCTAAAAGATTTGTGTAAAGATCTCTTAAAAATCGATATAAATAAAAATAGCCAAACTTCTGATTGGGGGAATGATACTTTAAATCAAAATCAAATAGAATATGCAGCAAACGATGTCCTTTATTTACATGAAATTAAAAATAAGCTTGATAAAATAATGAAACGTGAAGGAAAATATAAAATTGCTGAATCTTGTTTTAAATTTTTACCTATAAGAGCTGAGTTTGATTTAATGGGATGGCAAGAAAAGGATATTTTTCAACATAAATAATTTTATTTTAATAAAAAATGACAAAAAATATTTTACAGATAGCAAAAAAAGTTATTAATATTGAAAAAGACGGTCTTAATTTTTTATCAAAAAAAATTAACAATAATTTTCTGAAAGCTATAAAAATTATTAAAAAAACAAAAGGAAAAATTGTAGTGACAGGAATTGGTAAAAGTGGAATTATTGCAAAAAAATTTGCTGCTACATTATCTTCCACTGGATCACCTGCGCAATTTATTCATTCTACAGAAGCTAGTCATGGAGATTTAGGAATGATAAATAAAAAAGATGTGATTGTTGCTTTTACTTTCTCTGGTAAAACACTTGAATTAAATGATATTTTTGTTTTTTCAAAAGAAAACAAAATTCCTTTAATAATTATTACAGGAAAAATTAATGCAAATTTAAAAAATATATCGTCAACTTTTATTGAAATTGGTGATGTTAAAGAAGCTTGCCCGCATAATTTGGCACCAACTACATCTACTACTTCAATGCTTGTTTTAGGAGATGCTATTGCAATTACATTAATGAATATAAAAAAATTCTCGAAAAAAAATTTTTATTCTTACCATCCCGGAGGACAATTAGGTAAAAAATTATTATTAGTAAAAAATATAATGCACACAGGAAAAAAACTGCCGTTAATTAAAGAGGATACTTTTATGTCATCAGCTATAATTGAAATGACAAAAAAAAGATTTGGTTGTTTAGGAGTTGTATCTAAATCTAATAAACTCCTAGGAATAATAACCGATGGTGATTTAAGAAGACACATGAAAAATGGTATGCTAAATAAAACAACCTCATACATTATGACAAAAAACCCTAAAACAATAGATCAAAATATTTTTGCAATTGAAGCATTAAATACAATGAAAAAAAATAAGATTACTCAGGTTTTTGTAACAAAAAATAACAAACCAATAGGTATACTTCACATACATGATTGTATAGAATTAGAATTATCTTAATTTAATTAATTTAATTACTAATGATAAAAAGAAATATTTTAAATTTAATTAATTTTAAATTAAATAAACAACCTTACCTTAGTTACTTACTTGTAAGAAATATAATTTATAAATTTATTCCATTTGTAATAATAATCTTTATTACATTTATTTTTTTTTGGCCGGCAATATTTACTGAATACATAAAAAAAAAGGAAATTACAGTTAATAATGAAAACCAGAAAAAATTTACTTTTCAAGGAATTGATGAATATGAACAACCTTTTTTTCTTCATGCAAAAAAATATCAAAAAATTTTTAATAATGACAATAAATTATTATTTGAAAAACCAAAAGCTGAAATAAATTTAAAAAAAGGTAAATGGATAACAATGGTAGCTAAAAAAGGTGTTTTTGACATAGAAAATCAAACTTTAGAATTAATAGATAATGTATTATTTTTACATAGCGATGGTCAGCAAATTGATACTAATAATGCAATTATAGATTTAAAAAAAGCTAAGATATATGGAAATAAAAAAATTTTTGGTAAAACTGATACTGTAAATTTTTCATCTGATGGCTTTACAGTTGAAAGAGATGGTAAAAATTTTGAATTATTGGGAAAAAGTAAAATAAAAATTAAAAATTTAGAATAAAATTTTTTGAATTATGGGAAAAAAAATTAATTATATTTTAATATTATTCTTTATTTTTTTTATAAATAAAAATTTAATCAGTGCTCCTCTATGTTTATTAGAAAATAATATAGAAGAAATAGAAAAAAATTCAGAAAATATAAATGATAATTCAAATAAAGCTACCAATAATAATCTAGAAAAAAATAATCAAGAAACTAATGAAAACATTGAAGAAAAAGATATAGAAATATCTGCTGATAATAAAATAGAGGTTGATAATGAGAATGGAGTAATGATTGTTAGTGGAAATGCATTTGTAAAAGAAGGACAAACTTCATTAAAAGCTGATATATTAACTGCGTTTACCTGTGAAACAAAAAATGGGGATACAAAAGTAATTCAAGTAAATGCAGATAATAATGTAATAATAATTTCAGATCAAGGTAAGGCTTTTGCTAACAGAGGAATCTATTTTGTAGAAGAAAAAATTATAGAACTTTACGAAAAAGTAAAATTAGAAAAAGATGGAGATATACTTGTTGGAGATAAAGGTATTTTTAATGTAATTACAGGTAAAGGTGAAATTTCAATCGATCCAGACAATAAAGGAAAAAAAAGAAAAGTTTATGGGATTATTAGATCAAAAAATAGAAAAAAATAAAGAAGGACTTATAGTTAAAAATCTAAATAAATCTTTCATTAAGAACGAAGTGCTAACTGATATAAATTTTGATGTACACAGAGGTGAAGCAGTTGGTCTTCTTGGCCCAAATGGTGCAGGTAAAACAACTTGTTTTCACATAGTAACAGGTTTAATTAAACCTAATAAAGGAAAAATAATAATTGATGGTTTAGATATAACAGATTTTCCAATTCATATACGATCAAAATTAGGTATAGGATATTTACCTCAGGAACAATCAGTATTTAGAGGTCTTACAGTAGAAGAAAATTTAATGTCTATTTTAGAACACACTGAAAAAGATAAAAGCCAGAGAATTAATTTTCTTGAAGATCTTTTAAAAGATTTTTCACTTATAGAAAAAAGAAATGAAAATACCCTAAAATTATCAGGAGGTCAAAGAAGAAGAGTTGAAATTGCTAGAACTTTATGTACAAAACCAAATTTTATTTTACTTGATGAACCTTTTACAGGAGTTGATCCTTTACAATTAAATGAAATCAAAACTTTAATTAAAAACTTAAAAAAACGTGATATTGGTATATTAATAACAGATCACAATGTTAGAGAAGCTCTTACTATTATTGATAGAGCATATATTATTCACGATGGAAATGTTTTAATGCATGGTAAACCTAAAGATATTATTAATAATAAACTTGTTAAAAAATTCTATTTAGGTGAAACATTTAAAATTTAAAAAAATGAAAATAAAAAATAATATAGAAATCAAACAAATACAAAAAACAACTATAAATCTTCAAATGCAAAAATCTCTAGAGATTTTACAACTCTCACATTCTGAAATAATTGAAAAAATAAACAAAGAACTCGAAAATAATCCATTATTAGAACCTGAAGTAAAAAAAGAAAAAAATAATCTATTAAAATCTAAACTAATTCCTGATTTAAACAAAACAGAAAATAAAAAAAAAGAATTTATTGAAAACACTTTAGAACAAAAAAAAAATCTTAAAGATTATATAAATGAACAGATAAATATTGATTTAAATAATCAAGAAGAAAAAATAATAGCAAGAAAATTTTTAGAATATATTGATGATAATGGATATATAAAATCAGAAGACGTTAGAGAAGTTTATGATAAATTACAAATACAAAATTTTAATATTACTTTACCTTTAGTAGAAATTACTTTAAGAAAAATTCAGGAATTTGATCCTTCTGGGATCTTTGCAAGAAATTTATCTGAATGCATTGAAATACAATTAAAAGCAAAAAAAATATTTAATAGTAAATATCATTTTCTAGTTAAAAATTTAGAACTAATAGCAAAAAATGATTGGGTTCTATTAACAAAAAAAACAAGACTTAAAAAAAATGAGTTACTAAGAATGATACAAAATATTAGATCACTAAATCCAAAACCTGGAAATATTTTTGAAAATCAACCTAATATAAATATAATTCCAGATATAATTTTAAAACAAAATAAAAATATTTATAAATTAGAAGTTAATAATTCATCACTGCCAAAATTTAACTTTAATAAAAAACTGTATGAATTAATTAAAAAAAAAAAATTACTTAATAGAGAAAAAGAAAGTTTAAATAAATGGGTAAAATCTGGAAAAATTCTTTTAGAATCAATTAAAAAAAGAGAAAAAACATTAGAAAAAGTTACTAAAGAAATAATTAGCCATCAAAAAAATTTTTTTAAAAAAGGTATTAATTATTTTCACCCTTTAACACAGAAGCAAATTGCAGAAAAAACTGGTTTCCATGAAAGTACAATTAGCCGTTGTACTACAAAAAAATATATTGAAACACCAAAAGGCGTTTATGAACTAAAATATTTTTTTTCAACAGGTATACAAACTAAAGGTAAATTCCAATTATCAAATAAAACAATAAAAAATAAAATTCTTAATATTATTAGAAAAGAAAAGAAAAAAATTATGACAGATAAAAAAATTGTGATAAGATTGCGAACAAAAGGAATTAGTATATCTAGGAGAACAGTTACTAAATACAGAAAACTAATGAATATACCAAGTTCATTCAAAAGAAAAAAAATTATTGGTTAATTCTTCTATGTTAAAAAATTTAATTGCAACCTTATCTTTTATTAAAAATAAACCAAGTTTATTTCATAATTATTTATTACCAGATATAAAGCCAGCAATAAGTTTATTTATTTATTTAAGAAGAATTTTTCAAATAAAGGATTATTCTATTAGACGAAAATTAGCAAATAAATACAAAAAAAATAAAATATTAAACAAACAAGGCTTTTTAAATTTAAAGAATAAAATTCTAAAATATAACTTGAAAAATGTTTCTAATAGAATTTTTAAAGAATTTAAAAAAGAAAATTTAAACGAGTTAGAAAAAAAAAGTAAAAAACCATTTTTAATTAATAAAGAAATAGATTTAAGCAATAATAAAAATAATGATCTTTTAATGTTAATTATGAACAAAGACATTATTGGACCTATAAGTAGATATTTAAATCAAATTCCAACTTTAATTGATGCATCAATAATGTATTCCCCAAATAAAATTTTCGAAAAAGGCAGAAGTCAAGAATATCATCTTGATGGTGAAGATATAAAACAAATAAAGCTTTGGATACCTTTAAAAAATATAAATAAAAAAAACGGACCATTAAGTATTATAAATAAAAATGATAGTGATAAAATTTATAAATTTTTATTTAAAACAAATTGCAAAAAAAAATTTGGTATACCATTAAGAAACCAAAAATTAACCGATGAAAAAATATTAAAATACAAACCAAAAGAAAATCAATTATTAGGAAATCAAAATAATATCTTTTTTATTGATACTTCAAATTGTTATCATTATGGTTCAAGACCAAGTAAAAATTCAAAGCCAAGATTTATTCTTTCATTTCATTTTATTACTAGTCAATCTAGAGTTATACCATTGTGGTATAAAAATATTGATGTGTTTCAAAAGTTAAAAATGAAAAAATTTAAAAGTTTAGATGATAATAAAGTTTTTCAAAAATTGTTTGAACATTACTTAATAAATAAAACTGAAAAATTCTATAGTACTTAAACTTAAAATCTAAGAAAATTTTTTTTTATAACCTTAAAAATGAAAAGAAACTTATTAATCATATTTATATCTATAATTTTTTCTGTATTTATAATAGAAATTTTTTTAAGATTTAATCCTCAAATACTTGATGATAGACTTATTTTAAATTTTCCACCAACCAAAATTAAAAAAAAATTATCTAAAAAAAAAAATTTATTTGTAACAAAAGAAAATTCAATCTATATAGAAGCTTCAAATAAAAAATTATACGTTTTCCCAAAAAAACCAATCTTTTATCCACCTTCAGGTATTGATGGAAAATATGGTGCCACAAATATTTTTTTTGGAAAAAATGGCTTTTGTAATAGAGAACCAATTATAAATTCAAAACCATCTATAATTTCATTTGGAGATTCATTTACTTTTTGTTCTAATGTAACTCCAGAACAAGCATTTCCACAATTAATTAAAATACCTGGAAAAAATTATCAAAATATAAATTACGGTTTCGGAGGCTTAGGCCCATATGATTATTTCGAAATAATGAAAAATAAAATTAATGATAATACAAAACTAATTATTGTAGGTATTTATGAAGGAAATGATTTATTAAATTCTTTAGGAAATATTGAATTTAATAAAAAATCAAACAAAGAAAAATTAAATATTAAATTAAATAAATTAATTAGAGATCAATATTTCATTGATGATATAAATGATAACGACGAATTATATAAAAAAATAATTAAAAAAACTTTTTTTAAATCCTATATTTCAAATTTATTTTATGCAATTTTTATTAGATGTCACACAAAAGATAGTTGTATTCAAAGATTCAGTAAAAAGAAAAAAATAAATTTTATGTACTATAGAAATTTTGACAACAATTTACAAACTTTCAATACAGAAAATGCGGATATTGGAGAAGTAAAACTTGCTGAAAAAATTTATAAAGGAGAAATAAGTGAAAAAAAAATTTTTGAAGTTTGGGAACCGCCTTTAAAAGGAATGAAAAATTTAGCCAATTCATATAATGCTAGAATTATTTTTCTTTATATACCATCTGCTTACTCAGCATTCGGTAAAAAAATAAATTTTTATGACGAATATGTAAAAAAAATTGTTTTTAATTTTTCAAATACAGAAAGAAAAATTTTTAAAAAAATCTGTATTAAAAATAATTTAGAATGTATTGATTCAACGGATCATTTAATCGAATATAACAAAAAAAATATTAAACCAAGTCATTTTCCTTCCAATGTACATCTTTCTCCTGAAGGTCACAATGCAGTTGCTAATTTTATAAATTTGAAAATTAAACCTTAACTTGAAAAATTAGTCGTGAAGAAAAAATGTTGGAAACCTTGAGATTTTTGGTGGAGCTAGACGGGATCGAACCGACGACCTCTTCACTGCCAGCGAAGCGCTCTCCCAACTGAGCTATAGCCCCTTTTATCTTTTATAGAAGATATCATATGCCGAATTTTTCTCATTAATATGATGAACATATTTATCTACTTTTCTAAAACCTAAATTTTTCATTTTTGGAAGTATCTTCGGTCCATTATTATAATTAATTTCTATAATTAAATTTTTTAAAATTTTATTATTTAATAATTTTTTTGCACCTTCAATTACTTTTACTTCATAACCATCTACATCTATGATTATCATCGTTGGTTTTGGTATTTTACTGTTTATAAACAATTCATCTAAAGAAACTTGCTTTATCCACTGCTGAATTGATACTTTTCTTTTTTTTTTAATATCCTGGCATAAAACATTTAAATTTTTTTTTTCATTAATAGAATTAAATTTCTCACCAGCTTTAGGTATGCCAAATGTGCCAAATTCAATAAAATCTGAATTATTACTCACTGCTGCTTGTACTATTTGATACCAATTATTTGATTTTTTTTTTTTATTTAAAAAAAAAATACTTTTTTGAATTGATTCAATACTAGGAGCAAAAGGCTCAATAAAAACAACCTTACAACCACTTACCTGATGAGCCCACAAGCCCTCTATACCATTTGCAGCACCAACAGACCATATACAATCATTTTTTTTTAAATTTTCTAAATTCGAATACAAAGGATATTTTTTATCTTCTCCAAAATATACCCAAGCTCTAAATTCTCTCCAAGATCTTATAGATGTATAAATACGTTTTTTTCTAGTTCTATTTTTTTTTGAACATATAAAAGTTGATAGTTTAAAGTTATAGAAAATTCTTCCACCATTTTTAAAATAAGAAAAAATTATTATAAAAAAATACCAAATTGGTTGTAAAAAAGATTTTATTTTTTTAGGTAAAAAAAAACTTATAAATGATATCAGCTTAAACTGGGGTAAATTTGAAGACATTAATTTAATTTTTTAAAGATTTAATTTTTCTTAAAAAATTCAAAATTTTAAATCTTAATTTTTCTAAATAAACAAGTGATGTAAAAGTACGAAAAACTATTTTAGAACATTTCATTCGATTAAAATGTCTAGTATGATAATCTTCGGCATAAGACATTGCTTTTGCTCCTACACCTAAAATTTCTAATTGTTCATTATTCAAATTATTTAAATCTGATAAATAGACAGGTATTGCTGTTTTAGCTTCAAAACCGAAAACATCTTTATTATAATAATCTCCTAATAAAACTTTTCTATGAACTTTTACAGGCTGTTCCGGTCCATGAGCGCCTAAATCATTAAATAATACAATATCACCTCTTTTTCCTTCAATTCTTAAAATATTTTGATAAACCTTATTACGAGATTCATCATTCCAATTTTCTACAGAACTACTATTAGGATCATGAAATTTGTGTGAACCAGGAGAATAACAAAATGCACCATCTGTAGTATCTTCTAAATAAACCATAATCCCACAACCAATAACTTTTTTAAAATCTTCTGGACCTAAATTCGAACTTCTAGATGAAAATGGCATTTCCCAATTTTTATCGAAATCAGAATGCATTGGAAAATAAACATGATCTAAACCTTCATCATATTTTAAATTAGCTTCAGCAAGATAAAAATCATTATTAAAATATTTTTTTAAAAAATTTAACATTTTTTTATTTAAAAAAAGATCAATTACAGGTCTACCTAATAACAAAGCATCATACATTTTTTTAAAAATATCTTTTCTATAATACCCTAAATTTCCACCAATATTTGGTTTAGATAAAATTTGATCAACAGGTTTAATAATCTTGTTGATATGATCTTCAGTTATTAGATTACGTAAAACAACAAAACCTTCTGTTCTAATTTGTCTTAAAGCTTTTTCTTCAAAATTTGAATTCTTACAATCATATATATAATATGTTTCATTTTTCCTAAGATTATATTTAACTTTTTTTAACATTATGATTTTCTTTTAATTAAAATATAAAAATTATAAAAATAATTACAATTATTTTTAAACTAAAAAAAACTTAAATAATTATTTAATTTTTTTTTTCAAAATTGACATTATTTTACTGTAAGATAAAAGAGATACAACTTCATTTGGTGTAAAAGAAATCTTAAAATTATTTTCTAAAGCCATAACAATGTGCAGATGTGCAACTGAATCCCAAGTTTTTATAGTTTGATGCGTAGTTTTATTATTAATAGAACTAATTTTAATTTTTAATATATCACTTAATATTTTTTTTATTTTTTGTTCATTAGCCATCTTTATTATCCGTACATTCCAAAAAATTCACTGTATAATAAATCTATATTTTTTCTATTAATTTTTTTTTCAGAAAAAAAATATTTATTTTTTGAAGTTTCTTTCAAAAAAAATAGTTTATTACTTTGAACAAATCTTTTATCAATAGAAATTGAAAATATTCTATGTTTTTTTATAAAAAAATTTATAATTTTATTTATTTTTTGTATTACAAATTGGTAATCATTTGAATACATTAATTTAACATTTCCAAATTTTCCACCTGGTCTTTTTAAAAATAAACAAAATACTTTTTTTTCATTAAAACTTAATATTAATGGAATAATTTTAAAATTATTATGATCGTGAATAATACTTTGGAAGTTTTTTTTTAATTTAGTAGAACTTGAAACTTCTTTTATTTTTGTTTTTATATCAAAAAAGTTTTTAAATAAACCAGAAAAAAAATTAAAAGTAATTTCGCCATCATCTAATTTTTTAAAACCAAATAGTTCTAAAATTTTAGAAACTTTTTTATTTGCAGTAAAATTAGTTATAACACATTTACTCTGTTTAATTATTGGAACTAATAATTTCAAACTATATTGTCTGTATTCTTTTTTAACAACCCAGTTTGTCATATTTCCAAAAATGATTTTTTTGTTATTTATAATTCTACTACTGTAAAGACACCCCCAATAACCTACAATTATATTATTATGTTTAAGCATAAATCCATAATTTTTAATACTTTTTTCCCACTTACAACTTATTAATTTTTTTGCTTTTTTATATTTTATTTCTGTATTATTTTCAATAAATTTAGCAAGATTAGGTAAATCTTTTTGTTTTACAGGATAAACTTTAGTCAATTATTTTTCTTTAAAAATTTCTTTAATTTTGTTAATAGTATTTTTTTTATTTAATTTTTTTTTTCCAATAAGAACTTTCATCGATCCTTCTACTACTTTTGTATTTTTTGTATAAATATTAATCTCTAATAATAATGTATCAATACTTTTAAAATAATTACTAACTTTAATTTTTAGTTCAATTATATTTCCAACGAATATAGGTTTTAAATATTTTATATTTTGTTCTAAACACAAAGCACCGGGTCCGGGAAACTTTGTTCCTATAATATTTGAAATAATAGCTACAATAATTCCTCCATGAATTACTATATCCGAATAACCATACTTTTTTGCTGCTAATTTATTTGTATGAATTGGGTTAGTATCACCAGAAAATGAAATATATTTTTTTAAAATTTTTAAATTTAATAATATTTTCTTATTAAAGCTCTTCCTTATTTTCATACTTATATTTTATTTTATATTTTTTTAGCCTATTTTATATTTTTTTTCACAAATTAACAAAATATTTAAGTTTTTATCATCATTTATATGAATATACAATATAATAAATATCAATTTGATTAATAATAATCCCACTATTACATTCAAACTATAATTATTATGAACAAATATAAATTTTTAATAAATAATAAAATGAACTTAACTTTTCTAATAGTAGCAAGTGCTTTAGCAATTTCTTCGATAATCTATTTAACTAAATTAGATAACAATAATAATTCGGGAAGAGGCGCTGTAAAATCATATAGAGAATATGGTTTTTTACAAAAATAAAACTAACTACCAAAAAATTAATTAATTATAATTACTAATTATTTTAATTTTTTTTGTGCAGCATTTAATAGAAAATATTGCCTATTTACAAGACAAATACCTCATAAAAGGTTTTATATTTGGCTTTATTCATATAGCAATAATGTTATTAGGATTTTACACCGGATGGAGTATTAATAGATTCTTAAAATTAATTTCAAATGGTTTAATTGCTGGAATTATAGGTGTAATAATTGCACATGCTTTTGCAGATCTATTAGCTGCTTTAATTGATCCATCTTTAAATGAACACGCTTTAGGAATCTTTTTAGGTGGATTAGTATTTTTACCATTAATACCTTTTTTTGAAAAATATATTATTAAAAGCAAATATCACATTGCAATTGGAGATCATGAGGATTTAAAAAAGGATTTAAAAAAAAAACACAAATAATAAACTTTTTAAGCTGAATCATCTTCTTTTTCAATTTTATCGCCAATTATTTCATCAACTTCTACTTTTTCGTTTTCATCTTCAACAACTTCTTGAACATCATCTTGTTGATTATTTTTATTTAACTTTTTATCAACTTTAACTGGTTTTGAGACAGTAGGAGCTTTTACAGGCTCTGTTACAACTTTTTTTCTTAAATTATCTTCCAAATTTGCAACTGATAATGCTGCAACATTAATATTTTCTCCGCAACCAGGACATTCTATTTCTTTTTTATTAAGATCATAAAATCTGATACCGCATGTACACGTCCTTTTTGTTCCCCAAGAAGGTTTAACCATAATTTAATTATATAAAAAAAATTAAAAAAGTTATTAAATAATAACTAAAAGTTAAATTATTTTTAATTTAAATTTTTCTTATGTAAAGATAATAATTAAATATAAAATAAAAGATTAATAAATTTGAATCAATTTTACTCAAAAAAAACGAATTCCTTAAATGGAATTGTAGAAATGCCAGGAGATAAATCTATCTCTCAAAGATCATTGATTTTATCTTCAATGGCTATTGGAACAACAAAAATTAATGGAATTTCTTTTTCTGAAGATGTTAAAAATCTTATTAAAAATTTAAAATTATTAAATATAAAAATTTTAAAAAAAAGAAAAATTATTTACGTAAATGGTGTTGGTATTGGTGGTTTATACAAACCTAAAAAAAATCTATATATGGGTAATTCGGGAACTGCAACAAGATTATTATTAGGAGCTTTATGCAACCAAAATTTTCAAACTACATTTACTGGAGATAAAAGTTTAAGTAACAGAAATATGCTTAATTTAATTATTGAATTAAAAAAAACAGGTGCTGAAATTATCTCAAAGAATAATAAACTACCAATTAAAATAAAGGGTATTAGTGAAAGTATACCTATTATTTATAATCAAAAAATTCCATCAGCTCAAATAAAATCAGCAATTTTAATTGCTTCTTTAAATACTCCGGGAAAAACAACTATTATCGAAAATATTCCTACAAGAAATCATACAGAAATTATATTAAAGAATTTAGGTGCTAAAATTAATGTTAAAAAAAGTGGAAATAAAAAATTTATTGAAATATTTGGACAAAAAGAATTAATCGCAAAAAATATAAATATAGCTGGCGATCCATCAGCAGCATCGATTGTAGGTGCTGCAGCATTAATAACATCTAATTCAAAAGTAAAAATAAAAAATATAAATATTAATCTAAGAAGAATAACTTTCTTTAATATTTTAAAA
>CAYOOR010000027.1:0-7979 GCA_964405695.1 uncultured Alphaproteobacteria bacterium | reverse complement strand
TCTGAAAGAACCTTCTTGTCTTTTAAATAAATTTCCAGAAGATTGGGTACCATGATGCAATCTACTTTGTGTTCGTTTTGATATTTCTTCTTTTTCAATATCTTTAACTAATTCTTTTAAAAGAGAACTATTAGGTTCAATTAATTCTTTTATTTACATATGTGCAGCAAAATCCAACGGGGAGCTACAAAAATTATAATAATCTTTAGTTTTAAAATTAATTGAATGATGACTAGATAAAGTTGCTAAAAAAGGTGAATCATTTTTTTTATTTTTAATAATTGTATCCAATTCTACTTTAAAATCTTCAAATTTTTCTGTTTTATATAAACAATACAAAGATCTTTCTTGCCAATCATAAATTTTTGCTGTTTGAAAATGATCTAAAGCTTTATCTAAGTCATTATTATCACTTAAAAATACTGCTAAATTATAATTAGATTGTGGATGACCTGGATCAATTTCTACTGCTTTTTCTAATAATTCTAAACCTTCTTTCGTTTTTCCTTTATGCCAAAGTGCATCACCTAAACTAGTCAATGCCTCAGGATTATTTTCATTAAATGAAAGTGATTTTTCAAATTGTTCTATTGCTTCATCAAGTGAACCTTTATTTCTTAATCCTGCGGCTAGATTAAAATGATTTCTAGCATCAGATTGAATTGACAATGCTTTTTTATAATATTCAATTGCTTCATCTAATTCTCCTTGATTTTGATAAGCAGTGCCCATAGCACCAATAGCTTCATGAAAATCAGGTTTAAGTTCGATTGCTTTTTGATAATTTTCAATTGCTTATTCTTAACTTTGTAAATTTTGACAAACTAGTCCTAAATTAAAATATGCATTTAAAAAATCAGATTTTATAGCAATCGCTTTTTCATAACATATTCTAGCTTCATTACTATTGCCAATTCTATGTAAAATTGAACCTTTATTAAAATGTGTTTCTGCACTGTTTTCATTTATTTGCAAAGCCCTATCATAAATTTTTAAAGCTTCTTCTGTATTTCCTTTTCCATCTAAAATAACACCTAAAATATTTAAACATGTTAAGTCTTCAGGAAATTGCTGTAATAAATTTTGAGCTTCTACTTCAGCATCTTCTAATTTGTTAGATTGATATAATTCTATCAAATTTTTAAGTTGTTCTTGTGTAGGTTGTGCCATAAAAATATTATACTAATTTAAATATAATATTTAATTAATTATTGATTAAAAAAAAGTAAAAAAAAAAAAATTTTTAATGATTAGAATATTCCAAATTTGGATCTACTTTATTTTCTACTACTCTAGATGCCCAATAACGATCTAAAACATAATACCATACTCCATTTAATAATGGTTCAACAATAGCATCCGTCATAGCAATATGGAATGGTACATTAGCAATTAACATTAAACATGTAACTGCGATCATCATGTGGCCTATTGTATAGATTATAGTTCTTAAAATAGAACCTTGAATATTTAACTTTTGTAATAAATTTATAAGTGTGTTTCTCATGAAAATAAAAAATAAGTTATTACTAAACAAGTTAGCATTAACTAACTTTTTTTCAAGTACTATAAAAATAAAAAAAATGTTAAATTGAAAAAGTTATGTTTAAAAAGAATCCTAAAATTGATGCAAAATCATACATACATACGAGAAAGGTTCATGAAAATGAACTAGCAGAAGATTATGTTGAATTAATTGCTGACTTAATAAGTAAAGAAGGTGAAGCTAGAATTGTTGATATTGCTGACCATTTAGGTATTTCTAAAGCTACTGTTAATCAAACAGTAAATAGACTAGTAAAAAAAGGGCTTTTAACTTCTAAGCCTTATAGATCTATTCATTTAACCAAAAAAGGTAAAAATATAGCTTCAATAGCAAAAAAAAGACATAGCATAGTTTATGAGTTTTTAGTTTCAATTGGATTAAATAAGGAAATTGCGGAACTTGATAGTGAAGGTATTGAACACCATGTCAGTGAAAAAACACTGGAAAATCTTAAAAAATTAACAATTAAACTTAAAAGAAACAAGATTTGATTTAAAACAAAGGATATATATCATCATCCTTTTTTTTCTTATTTTTTTGCTCTAAATCTCTATTTTCTTTCTTTGAAAAAATATTTTTTATTTTTGAAAATATATTTAAAATAAATTTAAACATTAAAAAATATAAAATATTTTTTTTAAAATTTGTCAAATGTTAATTTAATATTATATTAAACATTTTGATTTAAGGTTATTAAAAATCTAAGTTATGAAAAATACTAGAAATAATTACGTTGATCTTGGAGTGACAGAAATATTAAATGTTTTAATAAAAAAAGAATTATCAGAAATACAAAATTTTATTTATGAAAAAACTAAACATTTATTAATAAATCATAATAAAAATCTAAATATTGAAAAAAAAATAAAACTTCCTTTTAAAGAAATACCAAAAGAAGAAGAATGGTCAAAATTAATGAATTCTGTTAATGAATCAAAAGTTCTTGAAAATTTAGTAAAATCAAAAGGTGTAAAAGAAGTATTCAAAAAAATATTTAATAATGAACCTAAATTCTTTTATATATCTAAATTTAGAGCTAATTTCCCATCACATAAAAAATCATCTTATGATTGGCATCAAGATCATGGAACATGGTATATGTCAAAAACAATCAATATAAAAGAAATAGAACCAGCCACAATGTGGTTTAGTATTAATGGGGCAAATAAAAATAATTCAATTATAATTATTAAAGGAAGTCATAAAAATGGATTATTTAATCATCAAAACATAAATGGACAAGGTTATTTCAAAATTAATAAAGAAATTAATGTAAAAGAAAAAAATATGATTGTTGTAAATTGTAAACAATCACAATGTATAATATTTGATCCTCTTACTTTACACAAAAGCATACCAGCGACAAATTTATTTCCAAGATATAGTATTGATATAAGATATTATGAAAATAAAGAAAAAAGAAATTTCCAAATAAACAATATGTTTAAATTTAAAAAATTATTAAAAAGAATTTTTTAAAAAGAATTTGAAAAAAAATATTGGATATAAAGTTAAAAACTTTTATGAAAAGTTACCCTTTAATTTTAGAAGTTCACTTTCAAATCACTTAACAAAAATTAAAAATAATGATCCGTTAAAAGAATATCCATGTTTAAATGGAATATTAAATAAAAAAATTTCTCATATAGATATTGGATGTGGTGTTGGGTGGTTTGTAAATTCTCTAAATTACAATTATGGAATAAAATCAACAGGTATAGATTTTACAAAAGAAGCAATAACAAGAGCTATTCAAATTAAAAAAAAAATGAATTTAAAAACAAATTTTATTAATAATGATTTTTTAAAATATAATAATAAAAAAAAATTTGATTTAGTTTCATCAATAGGAGTTCTTCATCACACTAAAAATTGCCTTAAATCATTATCAATTGTTATTAATAAATATTTAAAAAAAGATGGGTATTTATTTATAGGTTTATATCATAGCTATGGAAGAAAACCTTTTTTAGATTATTTTGAAAAATTAAAAAAAAAAAAATTACTGAAGAAAAAATTTTTGAAAAATTTAAAAATTTACGCCCTGGAAATGATAATATTAATGATCTATCATGGTTTCGAGATCAAGTTTTACACCCACATGAAACACAGCATAGTTTTGAAGAAATTTATAATTTTCTAAAAAAAAAAAATTTTGAAATAAAATCTACATCCATTAATAATTTTAAAAAAATAATTTCAATAAAAGAAATTATAAAAATAGAAAAAAAGTTTGAAAAAATATCTAAAAATAAAATAAAAAAAAATATATATTTTCCTGGTTTTTTTATTATTTTAGCTAAAAAAATTTAATATTTTAAATTTGATAATTGATTTATAAATGCAGTTAGCAATTAATTTTGTACCTTTTGGTGTTGGATGATTATTATCAGACCACTGTAATGAATTTACAAAATTCCCTATTTTTATATTATTTTTTTTAAAAAAACTTTTATGCGCTTTTTCAAGATCTTTTGATTTATCGATAAAAATTTTTTTTGAATTTGATTCTTTACTTATCAATTTTGATAAAAGTTCAATTTCATTATAAAAACGTTTTATTTTATTTTTTTTACTCATATAGGGATATATGGGATATATAAGAATATTATAATTATACTTTTCTACCAATTTGTTAATTCTTTTTGAAATCAATTTTAAAATGAACCGTCTAGCTATTCTATTATCTGAACTAACATAATTATAATTATTTAATCCGACTAATCTTAGAAGAAAATTTTTTACTTTATTATTTATAAAATCAAAAAATAATAATAATAAAAATTCTTCTAATTTATCAAATAAATTTAGATTTTTTTTCCTTCCTTTTATTTTTAATTTCACAAATCTTTTATATAAAAAAAAAGGAATAGAATTAGGTTCTATTAATTCAAATTTATTAGTTTTAATATTTTTTTTAAAAAAGGGCCTGGCAATAATATCCTTCATTCCATCCTGTCTAAATGCTCTACCAATTAAATCTTCAAAAACCATTATGACAACTTTTGGTTTTTTTTTTTTTGAGGAAACATCGATTTGTCTTAAAATTTGAATATCGTTATATCCTTCAACCGCTATATTGACAATATTTTTTTTGATTTTTTTTGAAAGTAAACAACCAATCGTATCCTCATATTCAACCCCTGATCCTAATACTAAAGAAGCACCACTAATGAAAAAATCTATTTTTTTATTTTTTTTTTCTTTTTTTCCAATTCTCCATCCATATTCATCTGTGTAATAATGTTCTTTAGAAAATTTTCTTGCAAAAAATGTTTTTACATTTCCTGATAATTTATGTCCTAAATATTTATCAGGAACATGCAAAATATCCCCAGTTTCAGAAGCTACTACTTTAATATAGTTTGTCCCAGTTATAATCTTTTGCATATTTAAACATTACCATAAAATCTAGGAAAAAATTTAATGTAATAAAAATTTTTATTAAAATAAATATTTTTTATTAGAATTTATTGGTTAGTATATAATTATTTTATGATACATTATCTGGTATAATTAATTTATATGATAAAATTTCTAATTGCTTTTATATTATTTTCAATAACTAGTTGCTCAACATATACTATTGCTTCATTAAGCACTAATGTTGTAACTGTTGCATCTACAGGCAAAACAAATACCGACCATGTAGTTTCTTTTTTTACTGGAAAAGATTGTTCAGTTTTTAGAGTTGTCAAAAATCAAGAAATTTGTAATCAAAACAACACTGTTATTGCTTTAAATAAAGAAAAAAATAATTTTGATGATACAAAAAATAATAAAATTATAGAAAAAACTACTAACATGGCTTATCAGATAACAAAAAATGTGGTTAAAGATCATGCAATGGGAGTGGCGCGAATTACGGATACAATGAAATTAACAAACGAATTGGAAAAAAAAATAGAATCAATATTTGATGGTTCTAGCCAACCAGAAAAACAAATCAAATTAACTAAAGAAAATTTTAAAGAAGAAAATTTTAAAGAAGAAAATCTTAAAGAAGAAAACCTTAAAGAAGAAAACCTTAAAGAAGAAAATATATATAAAAAAGATTTTTGGAGAGAAAGAGTAGAACAAGAACAAAAAAAAAGAGAAAATATCAAACAAAAATTTTTAACAGTTTTTAATAAAGTTAAATTGTTAAATAAAGATAAAATATATGTTTCAGATAACAGCGAATAATATAAGAGCCGACGCAGAACTAAAGAATACTTAGATCTGGAGCGGGAAACGAGATTCGAACTCGCGACCCTCACGTTGGCAACGTGATGCTCTACCACTGAGCTATTCCCGCAAAACAATGTGATAATAAATTATCTAAATATTTAATTCAACTATAAATATGAATTTAATTACTATTTATATATAATAAATTCATGAACAAAGATTTATTAAAAATTTTAATATGTCCTAAAACGAAAGGTCCTTTAATTTATGATAATAAAAAAAACGAATTAATTAGTAAAAAAGCTGGTTTAGCTTATCCAATAGAAAATGGTATACCAATTATGATTATTGAAAAAGCTAGAAAAATTAAAAAATAAAAATATTTGTAATATATGGATTTTGATATTGTAATCATAGGCGCTGGCCCTTCAGGTTTAGCATTGGCATCTTTATTAGCAAAAAAAAAATTAAAAATTGCTATTGTTGAGAAAAATAATTTAAATAAATTTTCAAATCCTTTAAATGATGGACGTGACATTGCTCTAACGCATAGATCTTTAAATATTCTTAAAAACATAGGTGTAAAAAGATTTATTAATTTAAAATCAATGTCACCAATAAAAGAGGCGAGGGTTCTAGATGGAAATTCGTCTTATTACCTTCAATTTGATCACAAAAAAACAATGAGAAATAATTTGGGATACTTAATCTCAAATCAGATTATAAAAAAGGCTTTATACAAAAAAATAAAAACTTTGAAGAAAATTAAAATTTTCACTAATTGTGAAGTTTTAAAAATAAATAATGATAATTTATATTCTAAAATTTTTTTAAAAGATGGAAAAATTTTTAAAACAAAATTAACAGTAATAGCAGATGGCAGATTATCAAATATTAGAAAAAAACTAGGAATACATTCAAATATTACAAATTTTAAAACTTCTATGACTGTATTTAGAATGAAGCATCAAGTAGATAATAAAAACATTGCATCTGAATATTTTCATTATTCTCAAACAATTGCAATTTTACCAATAAAAAAAAATTTATCTTCTATAGTTGTCACTCTACCAAATAACAAGTTAAAAAAATTTCTACTTATGAATAAAAAGCAATTAAATAAAGAAATAGAGAACAATTTAAATTATAAATTAGGAAAAATGAACATAATTGGAAAAAAATTTACTTATCCAATGATAACAGTTTTTTCTAATGAATTTTATAGAGATAGATGTGTTTTAATTGGAGATGCTGCCATAGGAATGCATCCAGTTACTGCACATGGGTTTAATTTAAATCTTAGAGGAATAAATATTTTAAGTAATCGAATAGATTATGCTTTAAAAAAAAATGGTGATATTGCGGGAATTGAGGTTTTAAAATCTTATGAAAACAAATTTAAAAAAATATCACTGCCTATTTATTTAGCAACAAATAGTTTAGTAAAGCTTTATACAAGTCAAAAACCAATTGTTAAAATAGCAAGAAAATCCCTTTTACGCATAGCTAATATTACTTGGCCTATTAAAAACGCTATAATCGACAATTTACTCATAAAAAATTCATAAATATCATAACTTGGCATAATAATTGCTGTCTATTAGTATTAATTAATTAAATAGGGAGAATTTTGATTAAAATATATTATTTATTAACTTCTTGCTTTCTATTTTTTATATCAGGAGATATAAATTTACTTGCTGAAGATGAAGTTACCTTAGATACAGGTGATACAGCATGGATAATGACATCTACTGCTTTAGTATTATTTATGACAATCCCTGGTTTAGCATTATTTTATGGTGGATTAGTTAGTGCAAAAAATGTTGTATCAGCATTAATGCATTGCTTTACTATTTGTTGTTTAATGTCAGTACTTTGGTTATTTGGTGCATATAGTTTATCTTTTGCAGATGGTGGTGAATTTAATAAATATATAGGTAGTTTAGAAAAATTTTTGTTTAATAACGTTGAATGGAATGCTTTATCTGGAACTATTCCTGAAAATGTTTTTTTTAGTTTCCAAATGACATTTGCAGTTATCACTCCAGCTCTTATGGTAGGTGCATATGTTGAAAGAATAAAATTCTCATCTGTTCTTTTTATTTCTGCAGTTTGGTTATTTTTAGTTTACTCTCCTGTATGCCATTGGGTATGGGGATCAGGTTGGTTAGCAGATTTAGGTGTTCTTGATTTTGCAGGTGGTTTAGTTGTTCATACAACAGCAGGTGTATCTGCGTTAATAATTGCAATTTTACTCGGA
>CAYOOR010000026.1:0-3259 GCA_964405695.1 uncultured Alphaproteobacteria bacterium | reverse complement strand
AATTTTAAATTTAGTAAGAAGAGCGGGAATTAAGTGGTTAGCACTTGGCATTGAGAGTGGTGACAAAGCAATAAGACTAGAAGTATCAAAAGGTAAATTAGAAGATGTAGATGTTAAAAAAGTAATTAACAAAGTTCACGAGGCAGACATCAATGTTATGGCGAATTATTTTTATGGTTTGCCTGGCGATACAGAAGAGACTATTAAAAAAACATTCGAATTAAGTTTGGATCTCTGTACAACTGGCTGGAATACTTATGCAGCGATGGCTTTACCTGGAAGTCAACTATATAAAGAAGCACTAGAGAAAAACTATGATTTACCAAAAAACTATGAAGGGTATTCTTTTCATTCTTATGAAACCTTACCTTTGCCAACAGAAACATTATCAGCCGCAGAAGTTATTAAGTTCAGAGATGATAATTTTATAAAATACCACAACCACAAACCTTTTCTGGAAAAAATAGGGAAAAAATTTGGAAAAGTTGCTGCAGAAAATATAGTAAAAATGGCACAGATTAGACTTAAAAGAAAAATATTAGGAGACCAACTATAATTAATAAAATTGATTTATGTCGAAGTTAAAAATAATAAAAAATTCCACTTTTAAGGATCACAGAGGTTTTTATTGGACAACTTGGAAGAAGGGTAATTTTAGTAAAATAAAATTTAAACATGATAAGTTTTCTATATCAAAAAAAAATGTTCTTAGAGGCTTTCATTGTGATTTTAAGTCATGGAAGTTAGTAACTTGTGTTTTTGGAAAAATTGTTTTGGCTGTAGTTAATATGGACAAGAATGATAAAAATTATCTTAAAGGTAAAAAGTTTGTTTTAACTCATAAAAAACCAAAATCAGTTTTAGTTCCACCTGATTATGCTAACGCCCATCTCTGTTTGTCAAAAGAATGTGTTTTTCATTACAAATGGAGCTATAAGGGAAAATATTTGGATGCAAAAAAACAAAAAAGTTATAGATGGAATGATCCAAAAATTAAAATTAAATGGTCTATAAAAAAACCAATTTTAAGCAAAAGAGATAGGAATTCAAAATTTTTATAAAAAAATGAGCAATATATTAATAACTGGTGGAGGGGGATATGTTGGCTCGATGCTTACAACTGCCTTAGTCAATTTAGGTCACAAGGTTTCTGTTGTGGATCTTATGAAATACGAAAAGGGTTCACTAAATCATCTTCATTATCACAAGAATTTTAAACTGATTCAGGAGGATGTTAGAAATTTAAAAGTCATGAAAAAATTGATTAGAAAGAACGAATATATAATTCCATTAGCTGCATTAGTCGGAGCTCCTTTGTGTGATAAAAACAAAAAGGAAGCAATCTTAGTTAATCATAAATCAATTAAAAATATAGTTTCAATGAGTTCAAGAAAAAATAAAATAATTTTTTTAACAACTAATTCTGGATATGGTGTTGGTGAAAAAAATAAATTTTGTGATGAAAATAGTCCGTTAAGACCAATCTCACTCTATGGCAGAACCAAATGTGATGCTGAAAAAGAAGTAATGAAGTTTAAAAATTCTATTTGTTTTAGATTAGCAACAGTTTTTGGTTTTAGTTATCGTATGAGAACAGATTTATTAGTTAATAACTTTGTTTACAAAGCGGTGAAGACAAATAAATTAACAATTTTTGAACCTCATTTCAGAAGAAATTTCATCCATATTAGAGACGTAGTTTCTGCTATAATTTATTCAATCAATAATTTTTATAAATTAAAATCAAATGTTTATAATCTTGGGCTATCCTCGGCAAATATAAGCAAACTAATGTTGTCAAAAAAAATAAAAAAGAAAAAGAAAAGTTTAAAGATTAAGATAGTTAAAAATCGAAAAGATCCAGACAAAAGAGATTACTTTGTTAGCAATAAAAAAATTGAAAGAAAAGGATTTAAAGCCAAAATCTCACTTGAAAACGGCATAGAGGAATTGATTAATTTATTTGAAATTGACAATAAAAAAATAATTAATAATTATTAGATTTTTTTAATTATATTTTTTATTTGTTTATAAAAATTTTCTTTTGCATACTCAAAATATAATCCACTTCGTTTCGCACAAATCTTATCAGATAGTTGATCTCCAATCATAAAACTTTTTTTTGCTTTCGTATGCCATTTTTGTTTTATTTGTTTTACCATTAGATTTCCAGGTTTTCTTAAATCTGTCACCTTTCTGTACCTTTTTATTTTAGCATCAGGATGGTAAGGGCAAAAATTTATATCATCAAAAAAGACATCATTTCTTTGTAATTTATTTTTTAAATTAATGTGTAGTTTGTAAAATTGATTTTCACTATATATACCTCTTCCAATTCCAGCCTGATTAGTGATTATGAAAATATAGTAGTTATTATCTCTTAATAATTTTAGACCAGAAATTACCCCGGGTCTAAATTTAAAATCTCTAATTTTATGAACATATCCTGTATCATAATTTATTACTCCATCCCTATCTAAAAATGCGGCAGGTTTAATGCAATTTTTTAATAATAATTTTCCTGCTTTTTTATAATTTTTTGGCGTTCCAATATCTAAAAAAAATTTTTTAACTAACAAACCTGATATTTTTCTTTTTTTTATTAAAGTAGGCAAAATATCATTCTCAAGAGATGTTTTTTTATTTTTTATAAATCTAAATATCTTTTTTTTAAAAAAATAAACACCACCATTCATGTAATGATTTTTTTTTTGATAAATTATTTTATTTCTTTTTATCCCTATAGAGTTTAATTTTTTATTCGATTTATATGATTGATTTTTTACAAGAGTCAAAGATCCATAACTTTTTTTATCACAGGATTTAACTAATTTTTTCAAGTCTATTTCAAGGAAAGTATCTCCATTGATGAGTATAAAGTCATTAACTTTTTTTTTTAAACTATTTAAAGCACCTGCTGTACCCATTAGTTTTTTTTCGTTTAAGCATCTTATCGGAGTACAATTGTAGTATTTATTATGAAAATTTTTAAAAATTTTTTCTGATTTATATCCCGTTAATAAAAAAATATTTTTAAAATTATATTTGCTGTAACATTGAATTATGTATTCTAAAAAGGGTTTGTTGTTAAAAGTTGCCATTGGCTTAGGTTTAGCTTTTAATAAAGATTTGATCCTCGATCCCTTTCCGCCTGCTAAAATCACTAAATCTAAAGAATGCATTTTTGTAAGTTTAAATTTATAATCAATTGTTGATTTAATCAATTTTTAAAATATAAATCTTGAATGCCAAAAATTAA
>CAYOOR010000025.1:0-4260 GCA_964405695.1 uncultured Alphaproteobacteria bacterium | reverse complement strand
ACTAAACCATAATCTGCTATTTGGAAAATTGGAGCATCTTCATCTTTGTTAATAGCTACAATAATTTTGCTATCCTTCATACCTGCTAAATGTTGAATTGCTCCTGAAATACCAACAGCTATATATAATTCTGGAGCAACAACTTTACCAGTTTGACCAACTTGATAATCATTTGGTACAAAACCAGCATCTACAGCTGCCCTTGATGCGCCTACAGCTGCTTTTAATTTGTCAGCTATTTCTTCAAGTAAAGTAAAATTTTTTCCACTTTCCATTCCTCTTCCGCCAGAAATAATAATTCCAGCAGAAGTTAATTCTGGTCTATCAGATTTATTTAATTCATTTTTAACAAATTTAGATAATTCAGTATTTTCTTTTTTTTCAATTTTTGTAATTTTTGCTTTTCCATTATTTATTTTAGTAGCTTCAAAATTAGTTGTTCTAACAGTAATTATTTTTTTATTATCATTAGATTGTACTTTAAGGTTTGCATTACCTGCATAAATTGGGCGTATAAAAGTATTATCATTTTGAACTGAAATAATATCTGAAATTTGCGCAACATCTAGTAAAGCAGCAACTCTTGGCATAATATTTTTACCAAAAGTAGAAGAGGGAGCAAGTATATGAGAATATTTTTTAGATAGTTCAACTATTACAGTTGAAACATTTTCAGCTATATGATTTTTAAAAATAGCATCATCTGAAATTAAAATTTCTTCTAAATCTTCACATTTACTTAATTGTTCAGCAACGTTTGAACAATTTTCTCCTAAAACAACAGCATGAACTGATTTATCAATTTTTTTTGCTGCAGTAATAGTATTTAATGAAGAACTTTTTATATTTTTATTATCGTGTTCTATAAGTACTAATACGCTCATTTTAAATTATTTTTTCCTTTTCATGAAGTTTTGAGATAAGTTCTTGAACACTTTCAACTTTTATGCCAGCCTCTTTTTTTGGTGGCTCTGTTACTTCTAAAGTTTTTAATCTTTCTTTAATTTCAATATTTAAATCTTCAGGTTTTATTTTTTCAATTGGTTTTTGTTTTGCTTTCATAATATTTGGCAGTGAAGCATATCTAGGTTCGTTCAATCTTAAATCTGTTGTAACTATTGCTGGTAATTTCATATTAAGAGTTTCTAAACCTCCATCAATTTCTCTTGTCACATCTATTTCTTTTCCTTTAATTTCAATTTTTGATGCAAAAGTTCCTTGAGCCCAGCCGAGAAGTGCAGATAACATTTGACCTGTTTGATTAGAATCATCATCTATAGCTTGTTTACCCATTAAAACTAAATCTGGATTATTTTTTTTTATAATTTCTTTTAAAATTTTTGCAACTTCTAATGGTTGAACTTCTTGATTAGTTTCAACTAAAATTCCCTTGTCAGCACCAATTGCTAATGCTGTTCTCAAAGTTTCTTCAGAAGTTGAAGAACCTATTGATATTACAATAATTTCATCACATAATTTTTTTTCTTTTAATCTAACTGCTTCTTCGATAGCAATTTCATCAAATGGATTCATTGACATTTTAACATTTTCTAAATCAACTCCTGAATTATCACTCTTGACTTTGATTTTTACGTTATAATCAACAACTCTTTTTACTGGTACTAAAATTTTCATGATGATAAATATTTATATTCTAAATGTTTAATTTCAATTAAAAAAAAGTCAAAGTTTTTTATTTTTAAATGTTGATATAGCTAAACATAAACCAATAATAAACCAATTCATAGTTGCATTTCTATTAGAAAAAAAACTTCCTGTAGACATAATTGGCCAAAATAAAACAAATAAAGTTAATATCGGAGCATATAATAATGAATTTTTTTTATCAATATTTTTAATAAAAAATTGAAACCATAAAAATATTAATGTTATAAATCCCATTAATCCTATAATTCCTGTTTCTAATAACCATTGAATATAGAAATTATGTGGGTGAGTTGTACAAAAAAAATATTTTAAATTATTTTTATATTTATCGGATTTACATGCTTTTGTATAATTTTTTATACCTATCCCAACTAATGGATAATCTTTCCATATATGTATTGCTTGATTATAAGTTTCCCAATATGCAGTTTTTTTAAAATTTGGTATAACTTCATAAAAAAATGGTTGTGTTTTAAATCTTTTTTTACAAATTTCATTTTCATTATTTTCACATTTTATTTTAACCTCATAAATTGTACCGTTATGCCATGGATTTTTTTCAATTATTTCTATTTTTTTCCATACAGGATTGTATTTTATAGTTAGAAAAATTAATAAAAATGTGATGCTTAAAGAATATATTATTTTTTTTCTATATTTTTCTTCTAATAAAAAAAGAATCATTAATCCTAAACCCATGCTAGCAAAAGACATTGCTTCACCGGTTAAAAAAACTAATAAAAAACTAAAAATACTAAAACATAGAAAAATTATGTCTTTTTTATTTTCTTTGCATTTTATTAAAACAAATAAAAAAACTATAAAAAAGAATTTAGATAAATAAGCTCCAGGAATATTACTTCTAAATGGGCCTGTTAATCTAAAATGATCATTTGAATAAAATCCTAAAATATCAGGACCATATCCTTTATTTAAATCAAAATTCAAAAATTGATAAAAAGTATCAATAAAAACAAATATAAATGCAATTGTTAAAGAATAAAAAATATAATTTAGGAATTTTTTATCAATTAAAATCCAATGTTGCAAAGAAACGGCAAATATAAAAAATCTTAAAAATAAAAAAGAATGTTCAAATGCTATTTTTACATTCAAGGCAAAAAAACTTGCAAATATTAAATAAATCCATAAAAAAAAAATAAATTTTACCCATTTTATTTTTGTCCATTTCCAATCATTTTTAATAACGCAATTAATTAAGAAAAATATAGAAATTGAACTGACAATTATATCTGAAGGTGCTTGACCAACAATAATTGCAAATGGAAGTAAATTAAGTAAAAAAAAAGAAATATTTTTTAAATTTATTTTAAACAAATTTATTTTTTTAAATTTTTTCCTGGCTTCCAAAGAATATCTTTTTTTCCTTTATTATTTGTGTATCTTGCAAGAACAAAAAGTAAATCAGACAATCGATTTAAGTAAATAATTGTAATTGGATTAACCTTTTCTTTTTTTGAAAGCGCCACAACTTTTCTTTCAGCACGCCTTGTTACAGTTCTAGCTATATGTAGGTAGGTCGAAGATTCTGAGCCTCCTGGAAGAATAAATGAATTTAGTGAAGATAATTTTTTATTAAAATAATCAATTGTTTTTTCAATATAATCAACTCTATCTTGAGTTATTTTTAATTTATTCATTTTTTTTTTTTCAGGTATACATAAATCAGCCCCTAAATCAAATAAATCATTTTGGACTATTTGTAGAATTTTTTTTATTTTAAAATTATTCCTTAAAATTGATAATCCAATTGTTGCATTTGTTTCATCAACAGACCCATAAGCATCTACTCTTAGTGAATGTTTATCTACTCTTATTCCATTTCCTAAAAGAGTAGAGCCCTTATCACCTGTTCTAGTATATATTTTATTTAATTTAACCAAATTAATAATTTTAATTCAAAAAATTCATTAAAAATACTAGAGAAAATATTAAAATAATTATACCTTGAGTTATAACTCTAAGTCTCATTAATTTATTAGAATATTTTTTATTAAAATCCCCTTTTGTTAGCATTGATATTAACCCAATAATTAACACTATAAAAACTAGAACAAGTCCAATTATTATTAAAATAGGAGCAATTTTTGTAAAAATTTCCATTGATAAAAAATTAACTTAACAACCCTTTGGCAATTACATGTGCTTGAATTTCAGCTGTTCCTTCAAAAATATTTAAAACTCTAGCATCACATAGCACACGGCTGATAGGGTATTCTAATGCATAACCATTTCCACCATGAATCTGTACAGCATTATCAGCATTAGACCATGCAACTCTAGCAGCCAATAATTTACCCATTCCAGCTTCTATATCACACCTTTTTTCTAAATCTTTTTCTCTTGCTGAAAAATATGTTATTTGACGAGCAATCATAGTTTCAACTGCCATCCAAGCTAATTTAGTTGCAACTCTTGGAAAATTAAAAATTTTTTTCCAAATTGTTCTCTTTCTTGAGAATATTGTAAACTAATATCTAAAGCATTTTGTGCAACACCGACAGCTCTTGCAGCAGTTTGGATTCGAGCTGATTCAAATGTTTCCATTAATTGTTTAAAACCTTTACCTTC
>CAYOOR010000024.1:0-2703 GCA_964405695.1 uncultured Alphaproteobacteria bacterium | reverse complement strand
TTCTTTATCTTTTTCAGGGTGCCCAACCATTTCATACATCATTTGTCTAAATAATTCCCAATAAGGAGGCATTGTTTCCATAAATGTAAATAAACTAGATACACCTACATAATCTACTCCACATGCATATAGATCTGGTGTAAATGTAAGCCCTGCTAATGTTGCATATCCTCCGTAAGAAGCTCCATATATTGCAATGCGATCTGGATCTGCAATTCCTTCTTCAATAATCCAGTTTACTCCGTCCGTTATATCATCTTGCATCGTTTTTCCCCATTGCTTGAAACTAATCTCCCAAAAATTTCTTCCATATCCAACACTACCTCTAAAATTCATCTGAAGAACAGCATATCCTCTATTTGCAAGATATTGTATTTCAGGATTAAAGCCCCAGTAGTCTCTAGCCCATGGTCCTCCATGCGGATTAACAACAACTGGAATCTTATCACCTTCACTATAGTTCGCTGGAAGAGTTAAATAGCCATGAATAGTCAAACCATCTCTTGATTTGTACGAAATAGGCTCCATCGAGGCCATATGTTCAGGGTTCAACCATGGACTTAAATCTGCAAGTTTTGTAAGCTTATTTTTTTTAATATCATAATAATAGTAGGTTCCACGAGATCTATCACTGTAGCCAACAACAATTGCTTTTGCTTCATCTTTACTAAATGCAGCCACCCCAACTTCAACCCCTTTTAATTGAAACTCAAGCTTATTCTGGATATCTTCTCTCCATCGATCAAAAAACTCAATCTGTCTTTTATCTGTTGTATATGAAACACCTGTTATAACTTTTCTCTTTTTAGACCTCATTAACCCTGAAACATCAACCTCATCATGCTCAAAAATTAAATCTTTTTCTTTAGCTGTATTTAAATCAAATTTGAAAATAGCACTTTTATCTCTTCCCCTATTTGAAGAAACATATAGCTCTTTATTATCAAATGTAAAGTATAAAGGAGATACTGATTCTTTAAAATTGGTTGTTAAAATCGGCTTAAAATCATCACTTTCATTTTCTCTGTAGAGCATGCTTGTATTTACACCATCAGATGTAAGTGCAATTCTTAATTTTCCATCATTATCTGTCATCCATCCTGAAATATTTCCAGGGTTTTCAGCAATCAACTCCAAGTCTCCAGTATTAACGTTTAATCGATAAACATCATGGACTTGAGGATTTCTTTTATTAAGGCCAACTAACATAAAATCTTCATCATCCTCTAAATCATCCGTGATACGTGCTTGAATATTTTCAAAAGGAGTTAAATCTATATCATTTGAGCCATCAATATTAACAGCATAAATATGAATATTTTCATCTCCTCCTTTATCTTGAATATATGCTATTCTATTGTCACTTAACCAAAAGTAACCATACAGGCTTCTTTCTGAAGCGCTTGTTACACGAACCTCTTTATCTGAATCTGTTGATTTTACATACACATTCATCATACGATTGCCTTCTTCCCAAGGCTTCATGTATGATATGTGTTTTCCATTTGGAGATAATTGAAAAGACGACATCTCTGGATTTTTAAAAAAGTCTTCAAGTGGTATATTGGGAATATGGGTCATTGATTTTCCTCCTGATAAATAAATAATTCCTATGATCAAAATTAATGCTGATAAAATAAAATATTCTTTTTTCATAAAAGCCCTTTATTAAATTATAAAAATGAATTGAATGCGTGTAATTTAATACATCTAAATGAGAAACAAATATGGAAAATAAAATCGTAGCTGTTGGATCAATTGCAATTGATGAATTACATACATCTAAGGGATCACACAGTAATCTTCTTGGAGGATCTGCAACTTTCTTTTCAATTGCAGCTTCAAAATATAACTCCGTTAATCTAATAGGCATTGTAGGGGATGATTTCCCTAAATCTGGTTGGGATTTATTTAAAAAATATAATATCAATACAAATTTAATTACTATTAAGGATGGTACTACATTTAGTTGGGGCGGGAAATACTCCTTAGACTATTCAACTAGAGAAACATTATATACTAATCTAGGTGTATTTGAAAATTATGTTCCTGAAATAAAAGCAGACATTAGCACTGAATATCTTTATTTAGGAAATATTCAGCCATCATTACAACTAGATGTCATCAATAAAATAAAAAAGAAAAAAAGAATTGTTAGTGATACAATGAACTTATGGATCAATTTGGATAAAGATGGCTTATGGGATGTAATAAAAAAATCTGACATTTTTTTATTAAATGATGAAGAAGCTATAGAGCTAACAAATAAAAATAATTTAAATGAAATAGCAAATGACTTTCTTAAAATGGGCCCTGATATTGTTATTATCAAAAAAGGAGCACATGGATGCTTACTTGTATAAAAAAATCAAACACTAGAAGTGCCTGTTTACGATAAGATTGAGCTTATTGACCCCACAGTAGCAGGAGATAGTTTTGCAGGTGGATTAGTTGGCTATTTTTCTAAATTTGGAGAAGATAACCTTAGCGAAGCATTAATTCATGCAACGGTGTCTGCTTCATATACTGTATCAGATTTTGGAGTTAAAGGATTATTATCTTATTCAGAAGATTCATTTAAAATGCGTAGCGATTATGTTCGCTCTAAGATTCAATCATAGATCCTTCAACTATTTTTAGATTATAACAATCAGGCTCTATATTAAATTTACTATTATAAATATTTTTTAATCTTTCGATATA
>CAYOOR010000023.1:0-11859 GCA_964405695.1 uncultured Alphaproteobacteria bacterium | reverse complement strand
TTTTTTTTTTTTTTAATATAGGTCTTAAAACGTAAATAGTCATTAAACATAAGCTTTTAATTATTGGAAGTTTAGCAATAAATTTATTTATAAAATAAGAAATAAAAGGAATATAAAATGGGAAGAGAATGGTATTTTCTTTATGAACAATTTCAAAATCTGTTTGTTTACAAATATTTTTTAAAAAGTTTTGTGAAATAATATTTTTACTTAAATGTTTAAATCTTAAGCCCAATAATTCTGATAATTTTATAATTGGAAATAGTATTAAATTACTTTTAAGTAAAAATAATCTTCCATCATCTGTAATATTTTTTCTAATATTTTTTAAAAAAAAAATAGGATTCTCCTCATTTTCAATTGAAGTAACTATTATTTTGTCAAATTTTTTTTTTTTATTATTAAGTAAATTAAAATTAAAAAATTTTTTACCTGGATTTTTTTTTTTAACTAAATTAAAAAAATTTTCTGATATATCTGAAATAAATATTTTTTTAATTTTTAAATTCTTTAGGTAAGGGTAGGTTCCAAGACCTATAAATAAAAGATTTTTACTATCATAGATAAAATTTCCCAATAGTTTAGAAATATAATTATAAAAATAACTATAAATTTTTATGTAATTAATTCTTTTTAAAAAATTTTGACTATAGTAATTTTTTAAATCTTTAGACCTTAAATTTTTTTGAAACATTTTTAAATTATAAATCAAAATCAAACAGTTTCACTAAATAACTTTTTTTTTGAATATTATTTTTTTATAATTTTTACAAATTTTTCATATTTAGTAGGCTTGAAAGAATTGATTTTTTTTATCCAAATATTTTTTTTTTTTAGAAAACCTTTTTTTTTATAATAATCTTCTACAATTTTATTTTTTTCTGACTTAATGTACTCCCCAGTAATATTATTATAAATTTTCATTTTTTTTATTTTTTTTATAAGTTCTGATAAGAAAATATCTTCAATGCCTCTACCTATGATGCGACAGCTTAATAAAAAAGTATCAATATGACATATTTTTTTTTCTTTATTAGGAATTGCAATTATAATTCCTACAAGACCATTATCGCCAAATTTATCAGAAACTCTTATCCATAAACCTATAGAATTATTTTTTATTAAATTTTTTATTTCATTTTCGCTTTTTCTTTTAACAGTTAGATTAAATTGATTTGTTTTATTTATTAGTTGAACAGAACGTTTAATAGTTGAAGAATTAATATTTCCAATTCGCACTTCAGTTTGTAAAGAAATTAAATAATCATCAATGTTTGTAATTTTTTTTGCAAATTGTTTTCTTTTACTATCAGATAAATACATATCGGCTCTTTTTTGATCATCTTTAGTTATTAAAATATGATCGAAAAATTCAGAATTATTAATACTTTCCTCAAAAATTAATGGATTATCATCTATTTCAATAATATTTACCTCAGGTATTTTTTGTTTTATTAATTCTCTTTCAGCAGGATTATCATCAAAAAAAACCATTGAATCTAAACCAATGTTTAATTTACTAGCAATATTTTTAATATTGGAGGCTTTATCATTCCAATTAATTTCTAATGCAGAAAAATGATTTTTTTTTAAAATACAATCTGGGTGTTTTTCAAAAACTTCAAAAACATCTTTTTGGTTATTTTTACTAGCTAAAGCTAACAAAACACCTTTTTTTCTAAGATTTAAAAGATATTCATGAAAATTTTTATAAATATTTCCAGGAAAATCTTCACTTAATTTTATTCCATCCATTTTATCTTCACCAATAATACCTCCCCATAAAACATTATCTGCATCCAAAATTAAACATTTTTTTGGAGGTTCAAGAATTGCTTTAATAAATCTTGATAATTGCTTTGATATTTCTATTTGGGCATAAGAAGAAAATGGCATTCTACTTAAAAAATTAAGTTTTTTATCATAACTATTTTTTACTCCTACATTTTCTATAATTTTTTTTAAATCAAAAATAAAAGTGTCATTATATTTTTTTGAAATATTATTTAGTGATAAATTAATTTCTTTAACAAAATCATCTAAAATATTTTTAATAGATGATGAAAAAAAGTTTTGTGAAATATATTTATCTAAATTTGTATTAAATATTATTATTTTTGATAATTTATTATTTAATTTTATAGTTTTAATTAATAATAAAAATCTTTTGTTTATTTCTATTATTTTTTTTGAGAGTTTTTTTTTATTATAAATAATCTCAGAAAGCAGATTTGGTAATAGGTTTTCTAAGTTTATTGCTAAGATTATAATATCTTTCTTTTTTTTATAAATATTACTTTCTTTATTTAAAACGATTTGTTCAATTTGATCATAGGGATTAAAATCTATATTAGCTAAATAATTTCTATTATTTAATTCAACTTTAATAAAAGTATCTAGCAACTCAACTGTGAAATTAGATAAAAATGAAATATTTATATTTTTTTTTAATTTATCTTTTTTTATGTTTTTTAATTTATTGTGATAAATTACCGGATCATAAATATTTTTTTCTGCTTTATTCATATTTATATTAGTTGACAATTCATAGTATGAACGTTATTGTTCACGTTATGAGCATAGTAGAAAAAAAAACATTTACAATAGAAAAAAGTGTTATTTTTTTTTAAATTAACTTAATTAAAGAATGAATATTCTGGGGTTAAATATATTAAACCATGACACAAGCGCTACGTTATTAGTGAATGAAAAAATTATTGGAATGGTTGAAGAAGAGAGATTTACAAGAAAAAAACATGAAAAACGTTTTCCTATTAATTCAATTAAATTTTTGCTTAAAAGAAAAAGAATTAGTAGTAAAGAAATTGATATAATTACTATCCCTTATTGTCCATGGGCAGGTTTTTTTCATTTGTTTAAGTATTGTTCATCAAACTTTACTAAGTATACTTTTTTTTTTTTAAAATCATTATTAAGAGAATTTACTTTTAGAAAAAGAGTAAAAAAAATAATTTTTGAGAGTTTTTTAAAAGAAAATTTGGAATTGAAAAAAAACTGCAAATTTTTTTTTTTTGAACATCATTTATGCCATGCAGCAAGTGCTTATTATACTTCTCCTTTTAAAAAAACTGCTATTTTATCTTGGGATGGAAGAGGACAATGGGCTTGGCTTTTAAGTGGTATAGGAGATAAAAATGAAATAAAAGTACATAAAAGAGAATATATTCCTAATTCTTTAGGGCAGTTATATGAAAGTTTTACACATTTATTAGGATTTGGTGATTATGGAGATGAGTATAAAGTAATGGGATTATCATCTTATGGAAAAAATAGTTATTCAAATATATTTAATAAAATTGTTAATATAAAAAATAATAAAGTTAAAATTAATAAATCTCTTTGGAATCTTGATATCACAGCTTCTGAAAGAAAAAAACTTTTTAAAATTAATTTGGAGAATTTTTCTAATTTTTTAAAAAATAAAAAAAATATTTCAATTGATCATAAGAATATTGCATATTCATTACAAAAAAAAATTAGCGATATCGGATTATTAATAGCAAAACAATTATATAAAAAATTTAAAATAAAAAATCTATGCATTGTAGGAGGGATAGCTCAGAATATATTAGTTAATCAAAAAATTTTTTTATATTCAAATTTTAAAAATATTTATGTTCAACCAGCATCTCATGATGGGGGACTATCTTTAGGGGGTGCTTTATTAGCTTTAAATTTAAAAAATAGAAAAAAAGAAAAAAAAAGATTTTGTATGGAACATACTTATTGGGGTTCGGAATTTAAAAATAAAGAAATATTTAATGAATTAAAAAAACATAAAATTGAATTTAGAAAAATAAAGAATATTTCAAAAAAAACAGCAAAAATTTTAGCAAAGGGAAAAATAATTGGTTGGTTTCAGGGAAGATCTGAATTTGGCCCTAGAGCACTTGGAAATAGAAGTATATTGGCAGACCCACGTGATAAATCTATACAAGACAAAGTTAATAAAATTATTAAATTTAGAGAAATTTTTCGACCTTTTGCCCCATCAGTACTAGAAGAGGATTTCAAAAAGTTTTTTTATAATTCACCACCTAATCAATTTATGACTTTTAGTGCTGATGTAAAAGAAGAAAAGAGAGATTTAATACCTTCAGTTACACATATAGATGGTACAGCAAGGCCTCAAACTGTTTATAAAAAAAAATCAAAAAAATTCTGGAAATTATTAAAAGAATTTAAAAAAATAACTGGAATTGGAGTTTTATTAAACACATCTTTTAATGTAAAGGGAGAGCCAATTGTTGATTCACCCAAAGATGCTGTTAATTGTTTTCTTTCGAGTGGTTTAGATTATTTAGTAATTGGTAATTATTTAATATCTAAAAAATGAAAAATTTTTTAAAAAATATTTTATATTCAAGATCAAATTATAAATTTTTTATTAAAAATTATACGGCTATTAGCGATTTAAAGAATATTTCATATTCATCTAAATCTATGAGGCACTTTCAATTTATTACACCAATTGAATGGAAAAAATCTATTAATGATAATGTAATAATATTTTCTCCTCATGCAGATGATGAGATTATTGGAATGGGCGGAAGTATAATTAAATTATTTAAAGATAAATCTAAAATTCATTGTATTTATTTTAGTTCAAGCGGTGTTAGATCTAGAGAATGTCAATTAATTTCAAAAAAATTAAATTTTAAAAAAACAGAACTTAAATTTAAAGAAAATAATTTTTATATTACAAAAAATAATTTAAATAAAATTGCTGAAATTATTAATAATCACAAAACAAAAAAAATATTTATACCATTTTTATTTGATGACCATGATGATCATAGAAAAGTAAATGAAATTTTGATGGAATTAATAAAAAAGAAATTGATTAAAAATAATTTAGAAATTTGGGCTTATCAAATTTATTCTTTTTTTCCTAGTAATGTTTATATTGATATAACTAATAATATTAAAGAAAAAATTTTTTACTTAAGAAAGTATAAATCTCAACTAAAAAAAAAGAATTTTGATCATCTAACTTTAGCAATGAATGCATTTAATTCTAGAATTTTGAATACTAATAAAAAAAAATATTTAGAAAATTTTTTTGTTATTCCTTCAAAAGATTATTTTGCTTTATGTAAGAAATATTTTAAGAATCCTAAGGATTGTTATTATAATAAAAATTATATTTGAGAAAAAATTGAAAAAAAAAATTTATAGTTATAAAAGTCAAAAAACGAAATGGAATATGTCTAATATTTATTTACAAAATAGGTATAACGACCCAAAGGATGTTTTTAAAATGATATATAAAATTATTAATAATTATAATAAAGATAAAAATCTTAAAATTATAGATTTTGGGGGGGCTGAAGGTGCTTTTGCTTATTTTGTTTTAAATAAGCAACCTAATTATGAAATAACAAATCTTGAATATGATAAAAAATTATTAGCACTATCTAAGAAAAATGTCCCTTTATGTAATTCAGTAATAGGTGATATAAATTCTTGTCCAAAAATTAAAAATAATTCCTTTGATATTGTTACATGTATAGGCGTTATATCAATATTTGATGACTTTCGACCATCTTTAAATGAAATGTTAAGAGTTGTGAAAAAAGGTGGTTTAATAATAATTAATAATATGTGGAATTCATATCCAATTGATCTTTTAATTAAAGTAAGACATGCCAAGAATGGCTCACAAATAAAATTCAATAATTGGGAAAGTGGATGGAACATGATATCTATTAAAACTATTAGTGAATTTTTAAAAAATAAAAAAAAAGTAAAAAATTTTACTTTTAAAAAAGTTATTATGAAAAAAAATCTATTAAAGAATAAAAATAATTTATTGCGATCATGGACAAATAAGTATAAAAATGGTGAAAGATACCATTTTAATGGTATTGGAAGACTGCTTGACAAAAGGTTATTAATAATACAAATAAATAAGTAACATTATGAAAAATAATTTAATCACAAATTATAAAAGGGATGGTTATATCGAACTTAAAAACGTTTTTACCAAAGAAGATGCCCACAACTTTGCTGTTTCAATTATACATTTAATAAATGCTCAAAAATGTAAAGGTTTTTCAATTCCAAAAAATGTTGAAAGAAAATCATTGAGCTTTTTAAAATCAAAGATTAATGAAGGTTTGGTATTATTAGAGAATAAAGATCATATTTTTATTAAAAAAGTTTACGATAGTATAAGGAATGCGCCAATAATTGATAACTTAACTTTAAAACCAAAATTAATTAAAACAATAAAAACATTAATGAATTTAAATAATACTAGTCCTTTATATGTTACACAAAAAGCATGTAGAATAGATATTCCAAATAATGAAACTTTTTCCTTAGATTGGCATCAAGAAGCTCCTTATACAATAAAAGAAACAGAATTAGTACAATTGTGGGCCCCGATTTTAGATGATGTTAAAAAAATTAATGGTGCATTAAAAGTTTTACATAAATCACATAGCGCTGGAGTTGTTGAAACAGATGATAGAATACCTAGCGTTGGCCATGCACAATATGTTCCAAAACAAAAATATATTTCAAAATTTTCAGAAATTACTGTAGAAATGGATTATGGAAACGTATTATTATTTCCAAAAACATTAATTCATAAAAGTGGAGAGAATATATCAGACAGTCCAAGATTAACTTTGATTGCTCATTATCATAACCCATTAGCTAAAAACTTTTTTAAAAATTTTTCTAATGATGTTGAACCTCAAGCAAAAAATTCTTATAAAAATGCAAGTTAAGTTATGAAATTTATAGAGGAAAATAAAGCTTTACAATGTTCATATAACTTTTGGCAAGTTCATAATACTGAAAAAGGCTATCCTGAACATTATCCTGATGAAGAGGTAGTAAGATTTTTAATGAGATTAAAAGGAAATGCAAAAAAAAATAAAAAAAAATTAAAATCTATAAAAATTTTAGACCTTGCTTCTGGCTGTGGTAAAAATTCTATACCTATAGCAGAATTAGGATTTAATTTGTTTTGTTTAGATTATTCAAAACCAGGTTTAAATTACACTAAGAAACGATTAAAAAAAATAAATTTAAATGCTAATTTTTCATGTACTGATTTTATAAAAAATAAATTACCATTTGCTGATAATTTTTTTGATGCAATAATTTCTATTCAAGTTTTTGACCATATTTTTCTAAATTCAACATCGAAATTATTAGAAGAAACTTCAAGAGTCTTAAAAAAAAAAGGTAAAATGATAACAAGTTTAATGAGTAAAAAAACTACAAAAATTTCAAGAATAGGCATACCCGTAAAAAATAATAAAGATAGCTATATTGTTTCAGCAGGAAATTCAGCAGGAGAAATTCATAGTTTTTTTAATGAAAAAAAAATGAATTTATTTTTAAAGAAAGAATATACAATTGATAATTCTTTTCTTTCTAAAAAAGTTTTTGACAAATCTAAAGAAGTTGAAGAATGTAAGTATTTTTCATTGTCAAAAAAAAGTTAAAATTTATTAAAATTTTAATATTAATTTGATATATTTATTTTATTGTATTATATTTTGCTTATTTTAAATGATTAAATTTTACATTTCTTTTTTATTTCTAATTTTTGTATTCAGTAAATCAATTGCTAGTGAATTTCTTGATTTAGAGGATAACTTTTTTCCTGAAGGAATAGCTGTGTCAAAAAATGGTGATTTATATATCGGTAGTTTAAAAGAAAATAAAATTGTTAAATTTAAAAATAAAGAGAAAACATCTGAAGTTTTTGTTTCTTCAAATTCAAACAATTTAAATTCTGTTATTGGTATTATAGTTGATGATCGTAATAAAATATTATGGGCATGTTCATCTAATCCTGGTGTTTCGAATTATCCTAGCGATAAAATTGTTTCTCTAAAGGCATTTGATTTGAATTCAGGAGATCATCTTCAAACTTATGAATTTCCTAATGGAGGGTTTTGTAATGATATTACTTTAGATTCTAATGGTAATGTTTATGCCACCGATTCATTTAATCCTAGAATACTTCGTTTGAATAAATCACAAGGTAGACTTGAGACATGGTTTGAAAATGATTTATTTAAAGGCGAAGGTTTTAATCTTAATGGTATTACTTATATCGATAATAAAATTTATACTGTTAAAATGAATTCTGGTGAGTTATTTAGTATTGAAATTGAAAAAAATGGTAAACCAACCAACTTTAAAAAAATAAATTTACCTCGATCTTTAAATGCCCCAGATGGCATTGAGGTAATTGATAAAAATAATTTATTAGTTGTAGAAAATAGAGCTGAAGGTACTTGGAATGGTAGTTTAACTAAAATAACTTTATCAACCCCTATACAAATGGAAGTTTTAAAAGATAATTTAGATACCCCAACAACAGCCGCAATAAAAGGAAAAACTGCCTGGGTTCTTGAAGCACAATTCGCTCATTTATTTGGAGACGAAAAAGATGTACAACCGGGAGAATTTAGAATAATTGGTATAGAATATAAACCGTCAATCTTGACATCGATCAAAAATCTATTAAATTTTCTAAAATAAAAGGTTTTTTATTATGAAAGTTTTAAGTTCTTTAAAATCTGCAAAAAAGAGGCATTTGCATTGTAAAGTTGTTAGAAGAAAAGGCAGAGTCTACGTAATTAACAAAACGAATTCTCGTTTTAAAGCTCGACAAGGATAAATTTTAGATTAATTAATAACGATCCACAGAAGCAATTCTTAAAACATTTGTGGCACCACTTTGTCCAAATGGAACTCCTGCAGTTATGACAACTCTGTCACCTCTTTTTGCAAATTTTTCTTTTTTCGCTAATCTTCCAGCTTTTAAAACCATATCTTTGAAACTTCTAGCATCTTCGGTGTGTATGCAATGTACTCCCCAAACTAAAGCTAATTTTCTTGCTGTATCTAAATTAGGCGATATACCTACTATAGGTACACCTGGTCTTTCTCTTGCAGCTCTAAGTGCAGTGGATCCAGAAGTTGTATAAGATACAATTGCTTTAGCAGACATAATTCTTGCTACATATTTTGCCGATTCAGTAATAGCATCTTCAGCCGTAGATTCAGCTTTAACATGACTTACTTCATTAATATTTACATAAATCGGATCTTTTTCAACTTTATCGATTATTTTATCCATCATTTTTATTGACTCACATGGATACAAACCAATGGCAGTTTCGGCTGACAACATAACAGCATCAGTTCCATCATAAATAGCTGTTGCTACATCTGAAGCCTCTGCTCTTGTAGGAGTTGGATAATTAACCATAGAATCTAACATTTGTGTTGCAACAACTACTGGTTTACCGGCTTGCCTACATGCATTTATAATTCTTTTTTGTTCACTAGGTAAAGCTTCCAAGGGGGCTTCTATTCCGAGATCTCCTCTTGCTATCATTATAGCATCAGAAACGTTGATTATTTCATGCAAATTTTTTAAAGCTGATGGCTTTTCAAGTTTTGTAAGAACAGAAGCTTTATTTTTGATAATTTTTTTAAAATTCAAAACGTCTTTCGCAGATTCAACAAAAGATAAAGCAATCCAATCTACTCCTAATTTTAATGCTAATTTTAAATCCTCCTTATCTTTTATTGTAAGCTTACCAGTATTTGATAAAACATTAGGTATGTTAAAACCCTTATTACTAGATATAAAACCACTAAATTTTACTTTAGTTTCGATATGGTGGCTATTTTTGTAAGTCACTATTAAAGTTAATTTGCCATCATCAACTAATATTCTATTTCCTTTTTTTATCTTTTTAAAAATATCTTTATGCGGTAAATATGCTCTATACTTATTTCCAGGTTTAGGATCTAAATCGAAAACAAATTTTCTGCCTTGTTTTAAAAAAATTGGGCCATTATCAAATTTTCCAACTCTTAATTTTGGGCCTTGTAAATCCATTAAAATACCAATTGGTCTATTAATTTTTTTTTCTAAATTTCTAATTTGTTTAAATCTTTCAACATGAGTTGAGGCCACATCATGACTAAAATTTAATCTAAATACATCAGCGCCTGCATTATAAAATTTTTTAATTGTTTTAAAATCAGATGATGATGGACCTAGTGTTGCAATTATTTTTGCTTTTCTTATTCTTTTCATAAATAAAATAATGAATACTTAATTTATAAATAGTTATTTTTTTTCTTCTTTACACGTTTTTTTTGTAAGATTGTAATTTTTAATAAATTGTTTAAAGAGCTATAAATAAATAAAATTATAAATTTTATATTAAAAAAAATTACTTATATACTAACTAATTTAATAATGAATAAAAAATATATATATGAATAATAATTTTTTTTCAGTAGGCCTTGAAGAAGAATATCTTGTTGTTAATAAATACAATGGAGAACTTATTGTTGAACCTCCAAAAGGTTTACTAAGGGACTGTAAAAAGAAACTTGGTAATCAAGTAAAACCTGAATTTTTAAAATCACAAATTGAAGTTGGAACTAAAGTTTGTAAATCAATCAAAGATTTAAAAGATAATTTAATTTTTTTAAGAAAGAACGTAGCAAAAATATTAGATAAATATGATTTATCTTTTATAGCAGTATCGACACATCCTTTTTCTGGATGGGAACAACAAAAACATACAGAAAAAAGAAGATATTTTAATTTAGCTGATAAATTTCAAATAATAGGAAGAAGATTAGTTATTTCTGGAATGCATATACATGTTGGAATCCCAGATAACGAATTAAGAATAGATTTAATGAATCAAATTTCATATTTTTTACCACATCTTTTAGCATTAAGTACTTCATCACCATTTTGGAAAGGAGAATTAACTGGATTAAAATCATATAGAGTTAGTATTTTTGATGAATTACCTAGAACCGGGCTACCTGAATATTTTGATAGTTATGATGAATATAAAAGACACATAAAAATATTATTAAATTCAGGCTTACTAGATGATTCAAGTACGATATGGTGGGATTTAAGACCAAATGTAAAATTTCCAACCTTAGAAATGAGAATATGTGATACTTGCACATCTTTAAATGATGCAATTTCTATAGCAGCATTATATTTATCCTTAATTCATATGGCTTGTAGATTAAGAAGAGAAAATAAAAAATGGAGAGTTTATTCAAAAATGTTAATTAGTGAAAATCGTTGGAGAGCTCAAAGATATGGTATAGAAAAAGGTTTAGTGGATTTTGGGAAAAGTAAATTAGTTTCATATGATAAATTAATAGATGAATTAATTGAATTAGTTAAAGAAGATGCGAAGGAATTAAATTGTGAGAACGAGTTAAAAAAAATTAAAGGTATATGTAAATCAGGAACTAGTGCAGATAAACAAGTTAAAATTTTTAAAGAAGAAATTAAAAAATCAAATAATAAAAGAATAGCCTTAGATAAAGTAGTAAAATTTCTTATAAAAGAGACAATGAATTTTTAGATTATGAATGAAAAAAAAAAAGTTGAAATCGAATCCGAAGTTTTTCGAAGATTAATAAATCATTTTAGAAAGAAATCTGATGTTCAAAATATAGATTTAATGAATTTAGCAGATTTTTGTAGAAATTGCTTGTCAAAATGGTATATGCAATCTGCAAAGAAAAAAGGAATAAAAATAAATTATGAGGAAGCAAAAGAAATAATTTATGGCATGCCTTATGACAAATGGAAAAAAAAAATATCAAAAACCTTTAGCGAAGGATAAATAAAAAACATTTAGTATGAAAAATTTAGTTACAGGAGCAGCCGGTTCTATATGCTTTCATTTATGTGAAAGATTGCTAAAAGGTAACCATCAGATTTTAGGAATTGATAATATCAATAATTATTATGATGTAAAATTAAAGAAAAATAGTATACAGAATCTACTAACAAACAAAAAT
>CAYOOR010000022.1:0-3787 GCA_964405695.1 uncultured Alphaproteobacteria bacterium | reverse complement strand
GCAATCTCCTGGCACATCCTTGAACTCTTAAAGCCAAAAGTTCCAGTTCATCGCTTGGTATTTAATGAGATAACAAAGGCCGCGATTCTTGATTCTATTAACAATCCAAAGGAAGTTAACATGAATCTTGTGCACGCACAGGAATCTAGGCGAATTCTAGACCGATTATTTGGATTTTTAGTTTCAAAAATTTTGTGGACGAATGTAAAGGGTAAGCTATCTGCGGGTAGAGTTCAGAGTCCTGCTATTAAAATTATTATCGATAAAGAGCGTGAGCGACTCAAGTTTATTGAAAATAACTACTGCTCGATTACCGCTACACTCAATGCCGATAAACAAAACTTTGATGCAACGCTAATATCAAAAGATGAGAAAGTGATTGCAGTAGGAAATGATTTTGATAAAAAAACTGGTACGCTCAAATCAAAAAATTTGATTCACCTTGATAAGAAAAATGCCGATAAATATATAAAAGAACTTGATGAAAAAGCATGGATGGTCTCTGATATCATAGACAAGCCATATACCAAATCTCCTCCTGCACCATTTATTACATCTACACTTCAGCAGGCTGGTATCAGCAAGCTTAGAGTGAGCGCAAGACAAATAATGTCCATCGCACAAAAATTATATGAGAATGGTTATATCACATACATGCGAACAGATTCAATTAATCTATCTGCTGAGGCTCTAAATGCCTCGCGAAATGAAATTGAAAAACTATATGGAAAAGACTACCTGCCAGCCAAGCCGATTGCATATAAAAGTAAAGTAAAAAATGCACAGGAGGCTCATGAAGCAATAAGGCCTGCGGTGTCTAAATTTATTCATCCTGATACCCTGAAATCAAAATTAGATAAGCGAGAGTATGAACTATACAAATTAATATGGAGTAGAACCGTTGCATGCCAGATGAACGCTGCTAAACTTTTAACTACTCAGATTCATATTACAAACAATGATTTTAAATTTTTGGCAAAAGGAAAAACAATACAATTTGATGGATATCTGAAAGTTTATCAGGATAGTAGCAAAGATGGAGACGATGTGATTCTTCCAAAACTAAAGAAGGGCAACAGCGTTGCGTTTGATAACGCTATTGCAAAAGAGCATAAAACAAAACCAATTCCAAGATATACGGAAGCAAGCCTAGTTAAAGAACTTGAGAACCTTGGTATTGGAAGACCCTCAACGTATGCGTCTATTATATCAACTATTATTAACCGTGGCTATGTAACGAGAAATAAGGGCACACTGATACCTACATTTACTGGATTTGCGGTCGTTAAATTTTTAGAAAAATATTTTGATCAATTAATTAATCTTCAATTTACTGCCGAGATGGAAGATGAGCTTGATGCCATTTCAAGATCCGATAAAAATCATATTAACTTTTTAAAAACATTTTATAATGGGTCTAAAGATCAAAAGGGCCTTCATCAACTTCTCGATCAGGAATTTAATAAACTTGAGTCAAAGAATGTCATGACACTATCAGCAGATAATAAGGATGATATTATTCTTAAAATTGGTCGATATGGAATCTATGTCGAGCGTGGAGAAGAAAAAGCAAATCTTCCCGATGAGTTTGGTCCGGAAAATGTATCTTACGAGATAGCAGATGAGATGCTAAAATTAAAAGCCAAGGATGACGAGTCGATTGGATCACTTAATGGTGAGGATATATTTATTAAAAGTGGACGATTTGGATCATATTTAAAATGCGGGGAAAAAACCAAGGGCTTCCCACCTGATGTCAATCCAGATAATATCAATGAGGAACTAGCAATTAAAATAATGTCTCTTCCTTTGCCGTTGGGTCAGGATGAGAATAAAGAAGATGTTAAAATTGATATCGGAAAATTTGGTCCTTATATTAGATGCGGGAAAAAAACTAAATCAATTCCGCCATCTAAAAATTTATTTGATTTATCTTTGGATGAAGCCATAGAACTATTAAATACTAAGCAAAGTTCAGGTAAAGTGCTCGGTAAGGATAAAGAATCAGGCAATGAAATAGAATTAAAAAGAGGGCGATTTGGTTTCTATGTGACAGATGGAAAAATTAATGTAAGCTTAAAAAATGGGGAGGATATGGAAATTACACTGGAACAAGCCTCAGAAAAAATTAAAGCAAAGTCACTGAAGACCTAACTGGAGAAATAATGAGCAAAACAACAATGATTGATCTGCTAACATCCCTTTCAAAACAAAGGGGATTTATATTTCAAAGTAGTGAGATATATGGAGGACTTGGCTCTACATGGGACTATGGTCCACTTGGTATTGAACTGAAAAGAAATATTAAAAATCATTGGTGGAAATCAATGATTACCAAAAGAGAGAATGTTGTTGGAATGGACGCATCGATACTGATGCATCCAGATGTTTGGAGGGCCAGTGGTCACATTGATAATTTTCATGATCCGCTTGTAGATAACAAAGATACAAAAAAACGATACAGACTTGATCACCTACTTGAAGATCAGCCTGATGAGGTTATTGATTTTTTAACAGAAAAATTAATTGATAGTAGTATTGAATCAATGGATGAAAAATTCCAGGCAATTGTTCTAGGACTTACTAATCTAGGTCCTGATAGTGAGGCTCTATTAAATGAAAGCAAGATGATTGATCCAGATACTCGAAAACCTGCCTCGTGGACCAGCGTAAGGCAATTTAATTTGATGTTTAAAACTCATATGGGACCGGTTGAAGATACCGGATCAGTTGCATATTTAAGACCAGAGACTGCACAGGGGATATTTGTTAATTTTCAAAATGTGCAATCCTCATCAAGACAAAAAATTCCATTTGGAATTGGTCAGATTGGAAAGGCATTTAGAAATGAAATTACCACTGGTAATTTTATTTTTAGAACTCGAGAATTTGAACAAATGGAGATGGAGTATTTTTGTCATCCAAAAGAAACATCAAAATGGCTTGAGTACTGGTCAAATGAAAGGCTAAATTGGTTTAAATCTCTAGGCATTAACGATACAAAATTAAGATTGCGTCCTCATGGAGATGATGAACTCGCGCACTACTCAAGTGCATGCTTTGATATAGAATATGAATTTGATTTTGGGTGGTCCGAACTAGAGGGTATTGCAGATCGGGGAACTTATGATTTAGATAAGCATGCAGAGAGTAGTGGTAAAAAATTATCATATTTTGATCAACCTAATAATGAACATTTTACTCCTGCAGTCGTTGAGACTTCTGCTGGCGTTGATCGTGCAATACTGACTGTGCTTGCGGATGCCTATAGTGAAGAAGAGGTGAATGGTGAAAAAAGAAATGTACTTAAATTATCGCCTAAAATTGCACCTATCACGGTAGCAGTCTTTCCACTAATGAATAAAAATGGTATGCCAGACGTTGCACAAAAGATTGTCAATGAGCTTCGTACAAATTATAGTTCATTCTATGATGCGGGAGGCTCTATTGGTAGAAGATATAGAAGACAGGATGAGGCTGGAACACCATTTGGGGTGACCGTTGATCATGATACTCTAGAAGATAATACAGTAACACTTAGAGAAAGAGATACTATGAATCAGATTAGAGTTAGTATTGATAAGCTATCTGATGCAATTTCTGATCAAATAAAAACAAATAATTAAAAAAGGGGCCATTATGGCGTTTGGATTTCCTGCATACCATGAGTGTATTTTAGAAAATAAAAAAAACCACTCTATATCAGAGTTGCTTGACTTAATTAAAAAAACACATTTTATCATTGAAGGTCATAGTGATGATATAATATTAATTAAAACACAGGTAA
>CAYOOR010000021.1:0-2624 GCA_964405695.1 uncultured Alphaproteobacteria bacterium | reverse complement strand
GCAAAAATTCATATTGCCTTTGTGATTTAGGTGCTATTGTTATTTGTTGTGGTATTTTAAATATATGATAATCTTCAGTTTGAAAATAATTTGGTATATTAGATTCAGCATTATATATATTTCTAGTTTGGCTAGCTAATTTCATTTGATTTTTTGCATCTTTGGGAAATGGCTTATGATTTTCAAAATTTATATTGCCAGAAACTAAAGAAATGTTTGCATTATGGAATGGCATAGTAGAATTATTTGTTATGGAATATGAGCCTTTTAAGAGGGCTAGCTTGGTATCGTTTAAAAATAAATTATATTCTGCATTCCATATTAAACCTTCTATCAAGTATAATAAATTGAACTTTGTATTAATAGCATAAGATTCTATTTGACAATGTATGTAAGGCGAATTCTTTATTTCATATGGAATATTATTAAATCTATATTCATATGGAGGGTCTATTACTATTTTTCCATCAATTTCAAAAATAGGTTTATTTTTATTTGTAATAAGTTTTCCAATAGTTGAAAATAAGATTTTTCCATCATCACCATATTTTATTAATTCTATTTCATTTCCAATGGATGCATCAAGCATTGATTTCGTTGAAATAGGATTATTAATAAATTCTGTAGAGAAAAATTTAATATTTTCAGAGAATAGAGAAATGGATGATGGATAAATATTAGAAGGAAGATTTTCTATAAACATATATTGTTTTCCCAGTGCATTTAATATTATTTCTCTTGTTTCATTTATAAATGCCTTATTTTCATTATAAATTGTAATTTCCATTTGTGAAAAAAGGCACTTAAAGCAAATTATTGTGATTAAAATTAATTTCATAAATTTCATTTTTATTGTTTTCTTAGACTTGTATAAAGCAATTAATCCCACTAAATTTATTGATAATATTCTTTGAATGAAAACATAATGATACATAGAGCAAGATTAATTAACATATTGCTTGCTTTTCAATTAATACTAGCAAATTCCATTCAGTTGGAACATTCCATTATCCCCATTATTAATTCTCAAGATATTAATAATAATGGAAAAATTGATTTTTTAGCAACAAATAATTCAGTTACCCCCAGAGCATTATATTGGCTTGAAGTTGAAACAGATAGCATAAATCAATTATGGACGTATAAAATGCCGGAAACAAATATTGGTTATTTTTCTGATATGATATTAGGTGATTTTAATAATGATGGAATAACTGAATTAATTTCATTGGCATATCAAGAAAATAATTCAGAAATATTTTATATTTTTAATTTAGATAGTTTGAAATCAAATTTTAATAATCCCACCATTATTGGCTTAAGTGATTCAAAAAATAAAATTGTTAATCCTCAAAGCATTCAATTGTTACCAATGATGCCAAATAATATTCAACCATTTCTTTTAATTCAAGGAAGTCCAAACAAACAGGTAATAATGTGTGAATTCATAAATTCGACAATCAGTGAAATAGGAGCTTTTGGTGAAAAATATTTAAATCAATCTTCAGGGCCCATATCAATTGTGGTAGGCAATTTTAATGATGATGGGATAGAAGATGTGTTTATTTTAAGTAATGGAGTAATTCCAGAAGGTTATTTTATATTTTCTAATGGAAAAGAAAAAAAATTAAATTTAAATAATTATCCACATTTTGACTTTATAAAAGAAAAGGGATTAGATATTAATGAAGATGGTATTGATGAATTAATAATGTTGGATGATAATGGCAATTTGATGAGTGATTTATGGGGAAATCAATCAATTTCATTTAAAATGGAAAATGGATTAATGTCAATTAATTCAGTAAACAAGCATGGAACAATAAATCAATTAATCATTGACCCACTAACAATGTCTATTGTCACATCTGATTTAATTGTTCCAAAATTTATTAATATGGATTCATTAATAATAAATTCATTAATCAATGAAAATGAAATATTAATGATAAGTGAAAATGAAAAACCTCAACTTGCCATTCACCGATTAAATAATAAATCTTCCTATATAAATAATGAAAAAGATTTTATTAAAGAAAATAAAACATATGATAAACCTCCAGATTTTATTATTCAATTAGGAGATGATTTCATTCATCCTATTTCAACAGATACTTCTAAATCATTTCTTTATTTTATTGGAAAAAAGTTACCCCTTGGAATGGAGTTTGATTTAAATGATATTAATTTAAAATGGACACCCATAGAAAAAGATTTAGGCTATCATGAATTATTATACTCTTTAGAATTGAGAGAAAAGGGGGATTTGGAAATAGCTGTTCAGGATGATATAAAGTCTGTTAGTCAACAAGAAAATATTATTGATGGAGAATTTTCATATTTAATTTATGTAAATGATCCTGTTAGATTTAATTCTACAAAAAAACAAATCACAATTGTTAATAAAAATTATCATGAAGAACCCATTTTGATTTATGATTCTAATAATAATGTTATTTTTAATTTAGAAATTTTAAAAAATGAGAATGATGCAAAATTTATGTTAGAAGATTTAAATGAAAATATGGATTCTGTCAAACAAACAATTTCATTAAATGCTGATACTATTAAAAATTATAATAATGTTACAGGATTATTTTCTTGGACACCAAACATTCAAAAAG
>CAYOOR010000020.1:0-8829 GCA_964405695.1 uncultured Alphaproteobacteria bacterium | reverse complement strand
CCACCCGCATTAAACAAATGTTCTGAAACTAGTTGAATAAAAGGAATATCATTATTTAATCTTTTTTTTAATAAACTATTTACTTTTACGAGATCTTTACTTACAAGAGTTTTAAGTTTAGAAAAATCTTTTTTATTTTTTAAACTTTTCTTAGTATCTATTTTATATATAAGAGGCACGATATAACATTAGTTTTTTTTTTTATTTTCTCAATGAAAAAAGTTTATATTATGTATTAATGTTGAATTTTCTAAAAAAAAAAAAAATAGTACATGTAGTTTATATTTATGGAATAATTGGAAATATAGGTGGGTTAAGAAGCGGAGTAACTTTATCTTCAGTTGAAAACTTTCTTGAAAAAGCTTTTAAAATTAAAAATTCTACTGCTGTAGCTATAATTATAAATTCACCTGGAGGCTCACCTGTTCAATCTTCACTTATTTATAAAAAAATTAAACATCTTTCAAAAAAGAACAAAACTAAAGTCATTTTTTTTGTTGAGGATGTTGCCGCATCGGGAGGATATTATATTGCTTGTGCTGGAAATGAAATATATGTAGATGAGAATTCTATCATTGGATCTATAGGAGTTATTTATGCAAGTTTTGGTTTTGATAAACTAATAAAAAGGTTTGGGATTGAAAGAAGAATTTTTACAACTGGTAAAAATAAATCGATTTTAGATTCTTTTCAAAAAAAAAAATTATCAGATATTAAAAAATTAAAAAATATACAAATGGAAATTTTTAGAAATTTTATAGATGTAGTTAAAAAAAGTAGAAATAAAAAAATTAATAAAGAAAATAAAGAAATATTTTCTGGGAGTTTTTGGGCTGGAAAAGAGGCGGTTAAATTAGGTTTGGTAGATGGAATAGGAGATTTAAAAACAATTATAGAAAGAAAATTTGGAAATAATATTAAATATATATTCATAAAACCCAAAAAATCCTTTTTAAAAAGTATTTTTTCTAAATCTTATTATTCTAAAGACTTAGTAGATACAAAAAAAATTATTAATGATATTATGACATATATGGAAAGTAGAGATATCTGGAGAAGATATGGTTTCTAATAAAATAAATGATTTATCGTTTCAAGATATAATATTTAATCTTCAAAATTTTTGGAGTAATAATAATTGTACCATAATTCAACCAATAGATTTGCAAGTTGGTGCGGGAACTTTTCACCCTGCGACTGTTTTAGGAGCGCTTGGGAAGAAGCATAGAAATATAGCTTATGTTCAGCCTACAAGAAGACCAACTGATGGAAGATATGGTAAAAATCCTAATAGATTGCAACATTATTATCAATTTCAGGTATTATTGAAACCAACTCCCAAAAATGTACAAAATGTTTTTTTAAAAAGTTTAAAATCTATTGGTATTGATTCAAAAAAAAATAATATTGAATTTAAAGAAGATGATTGGGAAAGTCCAACATTAGGCGCTTCAGGTTTAGGTTGGGAAGTCAAATGTAATGGTATGGAGATTTGTCAATATACATATTTTCAACAAATTGGAGGAATTGAATGTAATCCTGTTTCTGTTGAAATCACATATGGATTAGAAAGATTAGCAAAATTTATTCAAAAAGTTGATAGTGTATTTGATATTGTGTGGAATTTTAATAAAAAGGAAAAGAAATTAATAAAATATAAAGATATTTATTTAGATTCAGAAAAACAATTCTCCAAATATAATTTTGAATTAGCAAACACAAAATATTTATTTAAATGTTTTGATTTTGTTGAAAATGAATGTAAGGAATTAATTAAAAATAACTTACCTTTACCTGCTTATGAAAATTGTATTAAAGCTAGTCATTATTTTAATATTTTAGACTCTAGGGGTGTAATAGGAGTTACTCAAAGACAAACATATATTTTAAAAATTAGAACTTTGGTAAAAAGTTGTTGTGAATTATATATAAAACAAGAATCTTAATTAAATATGTCAGAAGTATTTTTTGAATTATTATCTGAAGAAGTACCATATTGGTTACAAAAGAATGCTTTAGAACAAATAAAAAAAAAAATAATTGAATTAGTTGTTGAAAATAATTTATCTTTAAATAAAAGAGTAAAAATATCTTCTGAATTTACCCCTTTAAGATTAATTCTAAAATGTGAAAATTTGATATATGAACAGAAAGGTTCAGTTCAAGAAATTAAAGGGCCTCCAATAGATGCCCCAGATGAAGCAATAGAAGGATTTGTAAAAAAATTTCAAGTTTCTAGAGAAACATTAATAAAAAAAGAAATAAACAATAAAAGTTATTTTTTTGTAAAAAAAAATATTCAGGGAAAAAAAACTGAGAAAATCTTTAAGGATAATTTAGAAAAAATTATTTTAAATGTAAATTGGAAAAAATCTATGAAATGGAGACATGAAAATTTTAAATGGGGCAGACCAATTAAAAATATTTTATTTTTTTTTGATAATAAATTTATACCATTAGATTTTTTAGAAAAATATTCAATAAATAATAATTCTTTTAGCGTGACGCATAAAAAAATTGAAAAAGAAATAAAATTTAAAAGTTATGATGAATATAAAAAAAAATTATTAGACTTTAAAGTTATTATAGAGCAAGCAAAAAGAGAAAAAAAAATAAAAAAAGAAATCATTAATTTTTGTAAAAGAAAAAAAACTTTATTAAAAAATAATCATAGCTCTTTAATTTCTTTGAATGCAGGATTAACAGAATATCCAGATATTTTATTTGGAAAAATAAATAAAAAATATATGTCTTTACCACAAGAACTACTAGAAGTGGTGATGATTAATGATCAAAATTTCATACCTTTATTTAATAAAAATAATATTTTAAGTTCTTATTTTGTAATTATTGTAGATTTTGTTGAAAAAAGATTTCAAAAAAAAATTATTTCAGATAATGAAAAAGTTTTAGAGGCAAGGTTTGATGACGCATCATTTTATTGGCATTCTGATTTAAAAACTAGTTTAAATTTAAGAAAGAAATTATTATCAGATATTCAATTCCATCAAAAATTAGGAACTGTAGAAGATAAAATTGAAAGAATGCATTTTTTTTCTTTAAATTTAGTATCTCAATTAAATCTAAAAGTTGATAAAAAAAAATTATCTCAATCAATTGAATTATCAAAGTCTGATTTAACTACTGGTTTAGTAAGAGAATTCCCAGAATTACAAGGTATTATAGGGGGGTATATTGCTGAAAAAGAAAGAAATAATAAAAATGTTTGTTTGTCTTTAAAAGAGCAATATTTACCTAAAGGGCCAAATGATTTATGCCCTAAAAATGATTTAAGTATTTTACTCTCACTTTCTGATAAACTTGACACACTTCTTGGTTTTTTTTTAATAGATGAAATGCCATCTTCTTCAAAAGATCCATTTGCTTTAAGAAGATCAGCTTTAGGTATTTTAAGAATAATCATCGAAAATAATTTAATAATTAATTTAGAAAAATTTTTCGATGAAAATATAATAAATAAATATAAATTAGAAAATAATAATAAAATTAATATAAAGGATTTAATACTTTTCTTTATTGATAGATTTAAGTTTTTTTTAAAATCTAAAACTATCAGGCAAGACATTGTAAATGCCTTTTTTTCTGAAAAATTTTTTAATAGTAATTTTTTAATTCTTTACAAGAAATTTATAGCTTTAAATGAATTTGTAATTAATGGACAAGGAAAAAGGATTATTGAATTAAATAAAAGAGCACTAAATATAGTAACAATTGAAAAAAAAAAAACAAATATACCAAATATGATAAATACAAAATTATTAGAAAATAAATATGAAAAAATTTTAGTTGAAGAATTAAATAATATTAATAATAAAATTGATAATGAAGAAAATGATTTTAAAAATGTTTTAAAAAATATTTCAAATTTTGATAAACCATTAAATAATTTTTTTGATAATGTGATGGTTAATGTTGATGATATAGAAATTAAAAATAATAGACTTTCTATTTTAAATAATGTTTTAAAAATATTAAAAAAATATGCAGATTTTTCAAAAATACATAAATAATTTTTATGAATTTAAATAAAATTAAAAAAGGTGGAAAAACAGAATTAGCAAATGCTTTAGTTGAGATTGAAAAAAATCCTTTTGATAAAAATAGTCTTTCCTTATTAACTCAAGCATACAAATCTCAAAATGGAAATATTATTGGAATAACAGGACCTCCAGGCGTAGGTAAATCAAGTTTAATTAAAAATTTAATAAATTATTATAGAAAAAAAAATAAAACTATAGCTATAATAGCAATAGATCCATCATCAAAAAAAACTAAAGGAGCCTTATTGGGTGATCGTATCCGATTAGAAACCAATCCTAATGATAATGGTATTTTTATTAGATCAATGGCTGCAAAAGATAAATTAGGAGGTCTTGCTTCAATTACTTTATCATCAGCCTTTTTACTTAATGCATTATTTGATTTAACAATAATTGAAACTGTCGGGGTAGGACAATCAGAAACAGATATTGCTAACATTTCTGATATTGTTTTATTTTGTGTACAACCAGGTTCAGGAGATGCATTACAATTTATGAAAGCAGGAATTGTTGAAATTCCTGATATTATAGCTGTGACTAAATCAGATTTAGGAGATATTGCAATTAATACTCATAATGAGATTTTAAATTCAATAAAAATTAATAATAATTATAGAGAGCAAAATATTCCTATAATTTTAGTTTCTTCACAAGAAGAAAAAAATATAAATAATTTAATTGATAAAATAGAAGAACAAAAAAAAAAATTAAATTTTAAAAATAAAAAAAAAGAAATTAGAGGTATTTTTTGGTTAGAAGAGTCTATCAAAGAACAATTTGGAAGAACTGGTATTAAAAAATTAAAAAAAATTAATGTTAATAAAAAATCACCTTTTTTAGATTTTTTAAAGTTTTTTTAAATAATTAAAATTTTTTTTTCTTTTTTTAAATTTTTTATTTTATCTTTTTTTAATAAACCAAGAGCTATATTTTCATATTTTGATGTTATTTTTCCAATTACTTCTTTATTTTATTTTATTTCATCATTTAGAAATTTTTTTTTATTTAAAAATTTAATAACAAAAATTTTTTTTTTTAATAATCCTTTATTTTTCATTTTGACTGTAACTTCTTGACCTACAAAACATCCTTTCTTCCAACAAATAGAATTTAAATTTTCAAAATTATATTGTAACAAGTAGGCTTTATCGTATAAATTATCTTTTTTTATATCTGGCACACAATTTAAAATTCTTTTTTTTTCATATTCATTAAAGTTTTCTTTTAATTTTAAACTTTTAATTATTTTAATTAAGTTGTTATGATCTTTTTTATTATTACAAATAATTCTTAATCCTAAATTAACATTTCTTGGATCATTAAAAATCATCATAGTATTTATTTTTTTATATTGACCCAATTTTGTTGTAAGTTTAAATATTTTATTATTGAATTTTCCAAAAATTAAAAAATAAGAATAAATTTTTTTTTCATTAATTTCGATTTTTCTATTTAATTTATATAAATTTAATTTTTCTTTTAATTTTTTATAATTATATTTGGGAGAATCTAAATAAATTTCTTCTAAATTATTTTTAATTAAAAAGAAATCATGTAATAATTTACCTTGGGGTGATAATAATGTTGAATAGATAACATGATTACTTTTTAATTTATTTATATTATTTGTAATAATCCCTTGTAAGAATTGAGTTACATCTTTACCTTTTATACAGATTATTTTTTTTTTTTAAGTTTACAGTAATACATAAGATTATAAGTATAAAATACTTGTTAATTAATTTTTATGAAAGTACTTTTTATCACATCAACTAGAATAGGCGACGCTGTTTTATCTACTAGTATTTTAAATCATATAAAGAATAAATTTCCTTTTTCTTCTTTATATATTGCAACTGGAGAAAGTGCATCTTCATTATTTAAAAATTTTAAAAATGTTAAAAAAATTTTTATTTTAAAAAAATTTTTTTTTAAAACTCATTGGCTGAAACTCTGGCTTAATACTTTTTATTATAAATGGGATATTATTATTGATTTAAGAGGTTCAGTTATAAGTTATATTTTATTAAATGATCAAAAGTATATTTATAAATCAATTAATAAAAATATTCATAGATTAGATGAGCTTGCTATTTTAATGAAAGTTAAATCTTTACCTTTGCCTTCAATACCAATTTCAATTAATGATATAAAAAAAGTTTCTAAAGATTTTTTAAAATTAGATAATCCTATTGCTATTGCCGCTTCAGCTAATTGGAAAGCAAAAATTTGGCCAGCAAAAAATTTTATAAAATTAATTAATCTTCTTTCTAAAGAAAAAAAATTAGGAAAAAAAAAGAATTTTATTTTTTTTGGATCTTCTAATGATATAAAGCATACTAAAAAAATTATTAAACATATTAAAAAATCTAGAGTAAGAAATTTATGTGGAAAATTAGATTTAATTGAAGTTACTGCTTATTTAAAAAATTGTAAAATTTTTATTGGTAACGATTCTGGTTTAATGCATATAGCATCAGCTAGTGGGATACCTACCTTAGGATTATTTGGACCTAGTTTAGAAAATCGTTATGCCCCTAAAGGAAGCAAAGCATATTATATTCGTACGAAAAAAACTTTTAAACAATTAACAGGAAAGAAAGATTTTAATTGGGATACAAAAAAAAATTTAATGAATTCACTTTCTGTTAATAATGTTTTAAAAAAAATAAAATTAATTTTAAAATGAATTATTTAACATTTAACTTTTAATAAATCTCGTATATCAGTTGTAAAGTTCGATGAACATCTACTTCTTTTCATTAGCCATCTTTTTTCTATTCCTTCAGAGGCAATACGAATAGAATTTTTTCCATGTTTTTTATTTATTAAATCAAAAGCATTCATTAAGAAATTTTTTTTTTTGTTATCTTTATCAAATAAATTTAAATCAGAATTTTCATTTTCTAATCCAGATAAAATTACCCCAGCTTTTTGATATAAGTATCCTTTTTTAAAAATTTTATTTAAACCAATTAAAGTTAATTGATTTAATTTAATAGTATTGTTTGTGGGATAATCTAAAGGGATTGAAATACTATTTGAATAGTATTCTTTAGGATTTTTATTAAATATAGTAGTTTTAATATAAAGATTTATATTATTTGATACTAGTTTTTCATTTCTTATTTTTTACGCAGCTCTAGTTATGTATGTAGAAACAGCTTCTTGCATATTTTTTAGAGATATTATTTTTTTTCCAAAAGATCTTGAAACACAACAACTTTTTCTTTGTTTGAAATTATTTTCTAATTCGTAACAAGATATACCATTTAACTCCATTTTTGTTTTTAAACCTAAGATATTCATATTTTTTCTTATCCATCTATTATCTTGTTGTATAAATTCGTAAGCATTGTAAATATTATTTTTTATTAAAAATTTAGATAATTTATTTCCAATCCCCCATATTTTCCCTATTTTTATTTTTTTTAAAATTTTTTCTTTATTTTTTATTTTTGTAATATCAAAAATACCATTGATTTTTGGATCATTTTTAGCAATTTGATTTGCAACTTTTGCAAGAGTTTTAGTTTCACCAATTCCAATACTTACTGGGATACCAGTCCATTTTAATATAATTTTTCTTATTTTTTTTGCATATTTAGAATAATTATAAATTTTTTTAAGATTAGATATTTCCATAAAAGCCTCATCAATTGAATAAATTTCTATATTAGGGAATGATTGCTCTAGTATTTTCATCACTCTATTTGACATACTTCCATACAAGGTATAATTGGATGAAAAGACTTTTACATTATTTTGCTTTATAATTTTTTTTGCTTTAAATAAAGGTTCTCCCATTTTAATTCCTAATGCTTTTGCTTCATTTGTTCTTGCAATAATACATCCATCATTATTTGATAAAACTACAACAGGTTTGTTATTAAGTTTTGGATTAAAAACTTTCTCACATGAAGCATAAAAAGAATTGCAATCTGCTAAAGCAAAAATTCTTTTTTTATTCTTAATATACATTATGAATAACTTTAGTAACCACGCCCCATATAAATATATCTGATTCGTTATTTATTTTTACATTTTTATAACTTTCATTATCTGAAGATAAAAAAAATTGCTTATTTGAAATTTTAACACGCTTTACTGTTAAGTCTCCTTCAACAGAAGCTATGATTATAGAATTATTTTTAGGTTTTATACTTCTATCTACAATTAACAAGTCCCCAGAGTGTATACCCGCCTGTAACATGCAGTTTCCTTGGGATTTTACTATAAATGTAGCTAATGGATTTTTTATTAAATAGTTATTTAAATCAATTTCTCCTTCTAAATAATCAGTTGCTGGAGAGGGAAATCCTGCACATACAGTGTTAGAATATAATATTATTTTCATTTTTATATGTTCACGTTTTGTTCTTTTTTATATTGTTTTTTTTATAAAGTCAAGATGGTTTTTGGCTTGAACCTATTATGGTAAAATATATCTATTATTAACTCTTAAATCAAATAGGAGGTTTAAAATGGCTGAAGAACTTTCATTTTATGATGTAAAAACAAAAAAAAAGTTTAATACATCAGATTATAGAATTGAAGATAAGGCTGGCAGAAAATTTGCAGTAACTAAATCTCAAGAAGGATCTCATGAATGCTGGAGAGTGGTTTCAAAAGATTTTGCTGCAGCAAATGGAGGATAGTTAGCAGAAACTAATTAATTTAAATTGGTGTAGCTAGCTAAATAAGTTAGCTACATCATATTTTAACAAAACTTACACTTCATTTTTTTTATATTATAAATAGTACCGCC
>CAYOOR010000019.1:0-6950 GCA_964405695.1 uncultured Alphaproteobacteria bacterium | reverse complement strand
TTGTAACCCAAAGAATGTTACAAATGTTTAAAAAGAAAAAAAAATAAATGGAAAATTATTCAATACTTGCATATTTAATCTCTGGAATTTTATTTATTTTAGCTCTTAGAGGATTGACTTCACCTGAAACAGCAAGAAGAGGAAATATTTATGGTATTTCAGGAATGGTAATTGCAATAATTACTACATTACTTTTACCTGGAATTGAAAGTTATGGATTAATAGCTTTAGGTATTTTAATTGGTGGTATTATAGGTGCTTCTATTGCTTTAAAAATTGAAATGACAGCTTTACCTCAATTAATAGCTGCTTTTCATAGCCTAGTTGGACTTGCTGCAGTTATGGTCGCTGGTGCCGCTTTTCATAATCCAAGTGCTTATGGAATTGGAGATACGGGAAATATACCTATTGCTAGTTTAATTGAAATGAGTTTAGGATCATCAATTGGTGCAATTACTTTTTCAGGATCAATAATTGCTTTTGGAAAATTACAAGGAATTATGTCAGGTAATCCTATTACTTTTAAATTTCAACATTTTTTAAATGCTATATTAGGCATTACTTTAATTTTTGTAATTACTTTATTTTGTTTAGAACAAACACAAAATTTTTTTTGGGGTTTAACTATTCTTGCTTTTATTATTGGATTTTTAATTATTATTCCAATAGGCGCAGCAGATATGCCAGTAGTTGTATCTATGCTTAATTCTTATTCTGGATGGGCAGCATGCGGTATTGGATTCACATTATCAAATAATTTATTAATTATAACTGGCGCTTTAGTCGGATCTTCAGGAGCCATACTTAGTTATGTAATGTGCAAAGGAATGAATAGATCATTTATAAGTGTAATATTGTGTGGTTTTGGTGGAGATGACGTTAGTGCAAATGAAAAAAAAGAAGTTGAACAACGTCCAGTTAAAAGTGGTGATTCAAATGATGCAGCATTTATGATGCAAAATGCAGAATCTGTAATAATTGTACCGGGATATGGTATGGCAGTTGCTCAAGCTCAACATGCTTTAAAAGAAATGTGTGATATTTTAAAAAAAAAAGAAGTTAAAGTTAGATATGCAATTCATCCGGTAGCTGGAAGAATGCCAGGACATATGAATGTATTACTTGCTGAAGCAAATGTATCTTATGATGAAGTTTTAGAATTAGATGAAATTAATAGAGATTTTGCATCTACCGATGTAGTTTTTGTAATTGGTGCTAATGATATTACAAATCCAGCAGCTAAAACAGATCCACAGAGTCCAATATATGGTATGCCAATTTTAGAAGTTGAGAATGCAAAATCAGTTTTATTTAGTAAAAGATCACTTGGTGCTGGTTATGCAGGTGTTGAAAATGAACTTTTCTTTAGAGATAATACAATGATGTTATTTGGTGATGCTAAAGAAATGTGCGAAAGTATAATTAATGCCTTAGGTAAATAAATTTTTTTTTTCAACTAAATCCCAAAATTTTTTTTCTATTTTTATATTTTCTAAATTATTTATTTCAATGATGCCTGTTGGAGAAGTTATATTTATTTCAGTTAAGTAATTTCCAATTATATCTATTCCTGCAAAAAAAATTTTTTCTTTTTTTAACCAAGGCTTTATTTTTTTACAAATAAATTTATCTCTATCTGTTAAAGTTGTTTTTTCAGCAGTTCCCCCACGACTTAGATTAGCTCTAACTTCATTTTTTGCAGGCACTCTTTTCATTGCACCTACAGGATTTCCATTAAGAAGAATAACTCTTTTATCTCCCTTAGTAACTTCAGGCACATATTTTTGGACAACAATTGGAAGTTTTTCTTTTTTTAAAATATTTTTTATTTTTTTATTTATATTTTTATCATTTAAAGAAATTTTGAATATTCCCTTACCACCTTTTTCATAAAGTGGTTTTATAATTAAATTTTTATTTTTTTTTATATATTTTTTTATTTCATTTTCATCTTGTGAAATTAATGTTGCTGGTGTTAAATTTTTAAAAAAAGTAACATATAATTTTTCAGGGGCATCTCTTATACTTTTAGGATTATTAATGATTAATGTTTTAGAATTTAAATGTTCTAATAGATATGTAGCAGTTATATAATTCATGTTAAAAGGAGGATCTTGTCTAATTAATAAAACATTAATTTTTGATAAATTAATTTTTTTTTCTTTACCCTTTTTAAAAAAATATTTTTTTTTTTTAATTATTTTTAAAGATATTGCATTTGTAAATAATTGATTGTTTTCCAAATGTAGATTTTTTGGTTCATAAATGAATATTTTATGCCCTCTATCTTGAGCTTCCTTTGCCAAAATTAAAGAACTATCAGATTTATGATGAAGCTTATTTAAAGGATCCATTTGAATTGCAATTTGTAATTTATTCATCTTTTTTTTGGAATTTTCTTTGATATTTTTTTCTTCTAGGATCATTTTTTAAAATTGCGTGACTTGTAACTTTTATAACTCCTTTTATCTCATTGGCATGTTTTATAACTTTTTTTAATTCATTTTTATCTTTCGATATACCAATAATAAATAAATTTCCATTAACACATTCAAAATTATAATTAATTGATGCAATTTCTTTGTCTGAAATTACTTTATACCTCATTTGTGTTTTAATTTTAACATCAATTATATAATTTTTAATACCACCTTTATCTGTTACATCTATTTCATTTATAACTTCTCTTACGCCCAAAACTTTCCATGCCAATTTTATAGCATCAAGTCTATGTTTAGTTTTTTTGACACTTCCAGTTAATAATACTCTTCCTTCAACAACTTCTATTTCAATATTTATAAACATATTTACATCATGATTTATAAATTCTTTATTTATCCCTGCATCAATCATTCCATCACTTATTGCTTCTTTAATTCCCTTTTCTTTTACACTGGAAGTTGTAACGTTAATTGCAGTACATGAATTCATAGTAATAATTATAGAAATTATAAAAAATATGTTTTTAAATATTACTTTCATAAATTAATAAACTTATTATCTGATACTTTTAATTAATTTTGAATAAAAAAATTTTTTTGGTTTTTTATAAATTATAGATAAAAGTTCTGATAAATCCTTTGTACTGAGTTTTTCTTTTGTTAAAGATATAATTTTTTCAATTTCGTTAGTAAATAATTCTACATTTATTTTTTTTTTGGGTGCAATAAGTACTGTAATCTCTCCTTTAAGTTTTTTTTTCATATTTTTAAATTTAAGCAAATCTCCTCTATAAAATGTTTCATAATATTTTGTTATTTCTCTAGCAATAAAACATTCTCTATTCCCAAATATTGAATATATTTCTGATATTGTTTCTTTTATTCTATTTGAATTTTCATAAAAAATTAAAAGAGAATCGTTTTCTTTTAGTTTATTTAATAAATTTTTTCTTTTATTAGTTTTATTTGGTAAAAATCCTATAAAAAAAAATTTATTAGAAGCAAGCCCAGATACTGGAATGGAAGAAGTTAAAGCACTAGCTCCTGGAATCGGAGAAATAGTAATATTATTTTTTATTGCTAAATTAACAATTTCATATCCAGGATCTGATATTATCGGGGTTCCTGCATCACTTACTAAAGAAACAGAACTCCCATCTTTTATTTTTTTAATTATTGCTATTATTTTTTTTTGTGAAGTATGATCGTGCATTGATATCAAATTTTTAGATTTTATTTCATATGCTGATAATAATTTTTTTGTAATACGAGTATCTTCACAAGCAATATAATTAGAATTTTTTAATATAGTTAATGCTCTAATAGTAATATCCTTTAAATTTCCAATTGGAGTAGAAACAATATATAATCCAGGTGGTAATAAAATATTGTCAATTGTTAACATTTAAACTAGATATAGAATTATGTTTTTAATAAAAAATTTTTTTAAATTATATCTTACATTAACTAGTTTTTATTTAATATTTTTTTTCAATATTCAATTTATTGCTACAGCAGCTGTTTTAACTGAAGAAGATATTAAATATATAGAATCAATGGATGATAAAGATGATAAGGATTTATATATTAAATATGAAGATATAGAAAAGAAAAAAAAATTAAATCCGTTTAATTTTTTTAATAAATCTAATAAAAAAAAACTAAAAAAAAAGGAAATAGTTAAAAAAGAAAATAAAATTATTTCTGAGAAGCTTAAAATTGGAGTTTTATTACCATTAACAGGAGAATTTTCATATATTGGTCAATCTTTTTTAGATACATTACAAATGGTAATTTATGAAAATAAAAATATAGATAGTGAACTTATAATTAAAGATACAAAAGCAAATTCTTCTATAACTAAAAAAGTTACTAAAGAACTAGTTAATGAACAAGTTGATGTTATTTTAGGGCCTTTTTTTTCTAAATCTTTTAAAGAGGCAGCACAAATTGCTAAACATCAAAATATTCCTTTAATATCTTTTTCAAATGATTTCAAAATTAGAAAAAAAGGAACATATATAATGGGATTCGAACCTGAAAAACAGATTAAAGATGTTACAAATTATACTGTAAAAAAAAATTATAAAAGATATGCAGCTTTATTACCAAATAATAAATATGGTAAAAGAGCTTTGAGCGTTTATAGACAAGTTTTAAACAATAACAAAATATTGTTAAGTAAAGTAGAATTATATAATTCTAATAATTCAGAATTAGAAAAAAATATTCAAAATTTAGTAGGCTTAGATAAAAATCCTCAAATTGAAAAAGATGAAGAAAGTGGTGAAAATCCAATAGAAAATTTTGATCCAGGGTTTGATGTATTACTTTTAGTTGAAACTGGAAATACTTTGAGAGAGGTAGTTGCACTTTTGACTTATTATGGTGTTGATTTTTCAAAAGTAAAATTAATAGGAACAGGAGAATGGTTTGTTGAAAATATAGGGGCTGAACCTGGTTTATTAGGAGCTTGGTTTGTGGCGCCTAACCCTAAGTTATGGAATAATTTTAAAAAAAAATTTAATAAAATTTATGGTTATAACCCTATAAGATTATCTTCATTAGCACATGATTCATTAACTGCAATTATTTCTATAGTGAGAAAAAATGATAATTTTTATGAATTAAATTATGATGATTTTGATAATATAATTGGATTTACAGGAATAGATGGTGATTTCAAATTTTTATCAAATGGAACTGTTGATAGAAAACTTTCAATATTAGAAATAAAAGAAAAAAGTTTTAAAATAGAAAAAATAGCAAATAAAACAAATTTTTAATTAAAAAATTTTAACATTTTTTTAAATGCTATCGCTCTGTGACTTATTTTATTTTTAATTTTTTCGGAGAGTTCAGCAAATGTTTTATTATATCCACTAGGAATAAATATTGGGTCATATCCAAAACCAAAATTTCCTCTTGGTGGCCATGTTAAACTTCCAAATATTTTTCCTGTAAATATTTTTTCTTTATTTTTATTCCATGTAATTGCAAGAACAGAAATATAATAAGCATTTGTTTTTTTTGTTTTTGGTAATAAATTATTAATTTTTGTCATCGCCAAATTAAAATTTTTTTCCTTTCCTGCCCATCGTGCAGAATATATACCTGGTTTTCCTTTTAAAATAGGTATAACTAATCCTGAGTCATCAGCTATTGATACTTTTTTTGTTTTATTATTTACATATCGAGATTTTTTTAATGCATTTTCAATAAATGTTAAACCATCTTCTTTAGGTTCTTTTAAATTAAAATCTTTAGCTGTAAATATTTTTGTTTTTAATTTTTTAATAAATGGTTTCATTTCTTTTATTTTTCCATCATTATGACTGGCAATTATTATTGATTTTATTCTTATATTTTTTTTCATAGATATTGAACTTTTAGATAATTTTCTTACATACAATTTAAATATAATTAGAGATAAATAATGGATAAATTAAAAAAAAACAATCAACAGAGTAATGAAAACAATAAAAAAATAAACATAAAAAATAAAATAAATTTAAAAAATAATAAACAAGACTCTAAAAATGAATTAAAAAAAGTAAAAGAAGAAAATTTACGTTTATTAGCAGAGATTGATAATTTAAGAAAAAGATTTGATAAAGAAAGAGAAGATACTTTTAAATATGCTGTTACAGAATTTGCTAATGAAATAATTTTAGTAGCGGATAATTTCGGCCGTGTTATCGATAGTATAAATTTAGTTTCAAAAAATGATGATAATAACATTAAATCTTTTACCGAGGGTGTAGATTTAATTTATAAAGATTTTATTAAAACTTTAGAAAAGTTTGGTATTAAAAAAATTGATTGTTTAGGAAAAAAATTTGATCCAAATTTTCATCAAGCAGTTTCAGAAGAAGAAACAAATGCTAAAAATAATGGTGAAATCATTAAAATTATACAATCTGGATATTTAATAAACGATAGATTATTAAGACCTGCTTCAGTAATAATTGCAAAAAAAGTAGAAAATAAAAAAAAATAATTTTTTTTTACTCTTGCACTTGTACATCTAGTTTTAAGCTATTATATAGATCACCAGTTATAACAATTTATAAAGGAAAATATAAAAATGAGCAAAATAATAGGTATTGATTTAGGTACAACAAATTCATGCGTTGCAATTATGGATGGTAAAACAACTAAGGTTATTGAAAATACTGAAGGTTCAAGAACTACTCCTTCTATGGGTGCTTTTAGTAAGGATGGTAAAGAAACGTTAGTAGGACAGGCAGCTAAAAGACAGTCTGTAACAAATCCAGAAAATACTTTGTTTGCTGTAAAAAGATTAATTGGAAGAAGAATAGATGATAAAGAAGTAGAAAAAGATAAAGATTTAGTACCTTATAAAATTGTATCTGGTGATAATGGTGATGCTTGGGTAGTAGCAAATGGGAAAAAATATGCTCCTTCTCAAATTAGTGCTTTTATTTTGCAAAAAATGAAAGAAACTGCAGAAAAACATTTAGGGCAAGAAGTAAAAGAAGCTGTTAT
>CAYOOR010000018.1:0-5308 GCA_964405695.1 uncultured Alphaproteobacteria bacterium | reverse complement strand
CAATATCCCTGATTGGACGAATGTCGGAGTTTCTGGATGTTTAATTTTGTTGGTCAGGCTATCGCGACACCTCGGCGGGCCCTTTTGGTTGTTCTCGCTTGGCTAGTAGTAGGGGCGGCTGTATTTGTTTTGTCACCCCCCCTGGGTGAGGTCACGACCAACAATCAAGACGATTTCTTGCCTTCGCACGCTGAGGCGACGGCAGCCACCAAGCTTGTCCAGGAACGGTATCCCAGCACGGGTGGAACTCCGGCGATTCTGGTGTTTCACCGAACTGATGGGCTTACTGAAGATGATGCAGCATGGATTGATCGGGCGACGGCTGCGCTCAAGGATGATTCGAGGCCCAACCTGGTGGAGTCGGTGTTGGCGGTTGATGGGTCCCCTCAGCTCGATGCTACGCTCCGGGCTCCTGATGGAAAGACCGTGATGACATTCGTCACTTTTGGTGGTTCGCCGGCGGCTCCTGAGTTCGGCGAGGCGGTTGAGTGGGCGGGTGATGCGGCCCGAGACGCTGTCGACGGTAGTGGTTTGACGGTGGCGGTTACGGGCCCAGGCGGCATCATCGCGGATGCGGTTCGGGTGTTCGCTCAGATTGACTTTCGCAGCACGTTGTTTACGGTGCTCTTGGTATTGATCCTGCTGCTGGTGATCTACAGATCTCCGGCGCTTGCCCTGCTTCCACTGGTTGGGGTGGGGTGGACCTTGATTGTGGCGCAAGGGTTGATAGCAACGATGGCGGCCAACGCAGGTCTTTCGATAAACGGTCAAGTGACGGCCCTTCTGTCCGTCTTGATGTTTGGCGCAGGGACCAACTTCACGTTGTTTATTGTGTCTCGCTACAGGGAAGAATTGCTGACCACGACATCGCGATGGGATGCCATGCGATTCAGTCTCGCCCGCATCGGGCCATCGATCACATCGAGTGCTGGGACCACTCTTGCGGCCATGTTGGCGCTTGTGTTGGCCTCGCTCGGTTCGTTTAGAGCGTTGGGCCCCTCGTTATCGATTGCGATTGCGCTCATGCTGTTTTCAGGTCTCACGTTGATCCCTGCGCTCACGGTCTTACTTGGCCCGGTGGCGTTCTGGCCTCGTCGTGCCTCGGGCCGGGGCGGTGGGAACTCACGTGTATGGTCGGCTGTCGCGGATGCCGTCGTGCGTCGGCCGACGGTCACGTTGATGGCAACGATGGTTGTGTTGATCGTGATGTGTTTAGGTGTGCCGACCTTAAAGCCGAACTTTAGCTTTCTCAGCGGATTTCCTGACGGTCTTAGTTCCAAGATCGGTGCCGGAATACTGGACGATAGTTTTGGGGCCGGGGAGCTTGCGCCGACCAACGTATTTGTCACGTCGCCTGGCGGCGATGTTTATGAGGACTTGGTCGCAATTGAATCAATCAGTGCGGCTATTGCGGCGGTTCCAGGCGTCGAAAAGGTTAGTGGGCCGTCCCGACCTGACGGAAAGGCTCCAGCGGTGCCGATCGAGACATTAAAAGCGGCTATCGATAGCATCCCTGATGCGGCGAAGGAGGCCATTTCCAGCGGTGCATTTGGCAGTGGTGCACCCGCCGCGACCAATTTTCAGCGGGGGAGTCAGCCGGATCCGAGAATACTTGGCGATTATGCAGCAGGGCAGCGGTTCATTGCGCCCGACGGTGGTGTTGCTCGATTGGACGTCGTGATGACTGATGATCCATATGGAGTACCGGCGCTTGATCGGATCAGCTTGATTCGACAGGCGGGGCGTCAGGCGGCAGTGAACGTTGGCCTTTCAGAAGGCGCGGTTCTTGTGGGTGGAGTTACAGCTATTCAGGCTGATACCCGCGCGGCTGTTGATCGTGATATTGGAATTATTGGGCCGATTGTTATCGCGTTGATCTGGGTCATTCTCTTGGGCCTGCTTCGGAGCTTGGTGGCCGCGACGTACCTGTTGGGCAGCGTATTGATAAGTTTCCTGGCCACGCTTGGTATCAGCGTGGTTATTTTCCAGAACCTGATGGGGCATCCGGGAGTTGGCTATCAAAATGCGGTGTGGATGTTCATTTTCTTGGCTGCATTTGGTGCGGACTACAACATTCTCATCATGAGCCGGATTAAGGAGGAAATCGGAAAGCGTGGGACTGTCGAAGGTGTGCGTTTTGCGGTAGCCAGAACCGGGGGCGTGATTACGTCTTCAGGAATTATTCTCGCGGGCACCTTCTCGATTCTTGGGACGTTGCCGTTGCGCGACATTATGCAGTTGGGATTTGCGGTGGCTCTTGGCACGATCATTGACACTTTTGTGGTTCGAGCCTTGTTGGTGCCCAGCATTGTTGTAGTGCTTAAGCGATGGAATTGGTGGCCATCTCGAGAGCCGGATGCTCCTAACGAAAGCGAAGGGGCACCGCAAACCGTTGGGGGATAACCCAGCCCGATGAGTACCAGTAGACTTTCGTATGGATGTAACAGTTCCTGGTAACTGGAATAGTGGTTGGATGTACGTGTGTCTGGCCCGACCGTCATGGTCGTGGGAAGACCGACGGCCTGTGTGATGAGGGTTGCGGTTGTTGGTGCTCAACATGGTCATGTGCAAGGGCTCACCCGGAAAATCCTATGTGAGCCCGGTGTTGAGTTGGTGGCCGTAGCTGAAGCTGAGTCGAGCGTTCGACACGATGTGGCCGGGGTTTTTGGAGTGCCTGCGGTCGAGGATTATCGGGAGCTTTTAGACGGATCCATTGACGCAGCCATCTTGGGGCCCATCAACGCTGAAAAAGGCCGAATCACCTCGACCTGTTTGGAGGCGGGCGTGCATGTCCTAGTCGACAAGCCGGCGGTCACAACGCATGACGATCTCGACATGGTTGAAAGAGCTGCCAAGGGCCGAGCTCAGATGAGTTGTGCGCTTACGGAGCGCTATAGCGCTCCGTACCGAGCAGCTAAGTTGGCGATTGATGCCGGCGAGATCGGTGAGATTGTTTCGTCCGTTGCTCATCGACCGCACAAGTGTCGTCCGGCTAATCGGCCGGAGTGGTTTTTCGATCGCCATCTAAATGGTGGGGCAATATTGGATTTGTGCATCCATGACATTGATGTGGCGCGCTGGTTGCATGGTGAGGAGCCGGTTGCCGTGGCTGCTACTCAGGGCAATGCACGATTTTTGGAATATTCGGACTTTATCGACCACGCAGAGGTATGGCTTCGATTTGAGACTACCGGTTGTGCCTTCGTTCGTGGATCCTGGTTGACGCCCGAGGAGGCGCCCTACCACGGCGATTGCCAGATGTGGATCGAAGGGACGAAGGGATCTATTCAGATCAGAACCTCGGCCGAACGTTCGTGCACGATAGACACTGGGGGTGCGTCCAAACGTCTCACTGAATTTTCGGATCAGATCGGCTTGGGTGATAGATCCCGACCGAATGGAGTGGCCAGTGATTTCTGTGCCGCGGTTCGTGGTGAGACGGACTTGGTGACAATGTGTGCGGACGTGATCGCATCCCACAGATGGGCCTTGCGTGCTCGCGATGCTGCCGACAACGGTACGCTCGTTACGGAACGATCTAGCGGCTAGCCCGTCGGAAGCTAGGGTCCTTTTATGGGTTCGTTTTACGTACGTTTCTGTGAGGCGGCCCGTCCCATCGTGGTGCCGTGTGTAAAACATTCAGAAGTTCTTCGAAATCATCGATGGCGGATTCGATGATTCGCGATCCGGCGTCACGGGAAGCCAACCGGGCATCCCCCAGCGCTCCATTTCGGGCCGTGGCGTTCATCGCGTTTGGCCAGTCGAGTTCCAGGTCTCGTAGGGGCTTGACAAACGATAGGAAGACTTCGTCAATGTCGGCGGGGGCGAGCGCTGCTTCTCGAATAAGGTCAGGCGCCAAGTAATAAGCGTGCGATGTTTCAATCTCACAAGCGTGTCCGGTTATCGTCGGTCCCTCAATTGCTTGGCGTAACGTGTGATCACCGAGGGTGTAGTGATTGGTCGCTCCGATGAAGTCAATGTCGAGCCGGAATCCGAGGTCTTGAACCGCTGCTGACATTAGGGCCTGATTTCCACCGTGGCCATTTACGATCATGAACCGTCGAAATCCGTGGTGCAACATTGAGAGCACCACGTCCTCAAGGAGATCTAGAAACGTTTCTGGTCGAAGGGTCATTGAGCCGGCGAAATTCATGTGATGGTCAGATATGCCCCATGGGATTGCAGGAAGAGCGAGCAAGCGAGGCGACAGCCTCTCGGCAGCTCGTTCACAAAATGCTTGTGTGACCAGATGGTCCTGGCCTAAGCCAAGATTGGGTCCGTGCTGTTCGGTTGATCCGATTGGGACCAGAACCAACTCGACGGTCTCGAGGGCGGCTGCTACTTCAGGCCAGGACATGCGGCCTAACGTGTAGGTGCTTGGTGATACGGTCATGATGATCCTAAATTCCGTCGCCAGGCGGGGATACGACCCTGGGCAATCAATTTGTCGGGTGCGTCGAGTATGAGTTTGAGCAGGGTGTCGGCACGTTGCTCAATTACGTCGATCATCCGGTTGCCGTCGTCGGCCGTCGCTAACGTGGCGTTTCCGACGGCGCCATTGCCGGTGAAGTCAGAAAAGTCGAAGCTTCGTCGGACGCCCTGACCCCAAAACCGTTGTCGGAGACGTCGCGCTTCCTCATCTACATCTCCAGCTACCAATTGATCATGTTTAACCCGGTCTGGGCGCAGAGCCATAAGCTCGGCAGTCTCGAGTTCGTCTGCATGGCCCCAGGTGGACGACTGGATCAATTCTTTTTCCAGGGCTTCATCTTCAAGGTCATAGAAGGATAGGGATGCTAAGAACTCAATGGGTAGACGCGTTGGGAGCGATTGCATGGCCAAAGTCATAACCGGCGTGTTTCCGTTGTGCCAGTTTGTTATGAGGAATCGCGTAAAGCCGTGGTGCAGAAGGGACGCAACGGTATCTTCAAGCACGTGGAGGTAGGTTTTCGGTCGGAGCGTAACAGTGCCTGGGAATCCCATGTGATACGCGGCCATTCCAAACGGTACGGTAGGCGCAACAAGCACGCGTGGATGGGATCTGGAGGCCAAGCGAAGGGTCAGATCCTCACAGATCACGGTGTCAGTATCGAGCGATGTGTTTGGTCCGTGCTGCTCGATTGACCCTACCGGAATGGCCACGAGCTCAACCTGCTCTCGGGCTCGGTCAACCTCTGGCCAAGTCATATGGGTTAGTTGTAATGGTGTTGGAAGGTCAGACATAGGCAATACACAGGCGATAGCGACGATATGATAGCGCCGATGGAACATTGAAGTGGTGGTTATGGTTCTGGTTGTCGATATCGGC
>CAYOOR010000017.1:0-3277 GCA_964405695.1 uncultured Alphaproteobacteria bacterium | reverse complement strand
GAAAATGGAGATTTAATTAAAGTAGATATAGAGAATAGAAAACTGGATTTATTAGTAGATGAAAAAATATTATCAGAAAGAAAGAAAAAATGGGACCCGCCATTAATACCTGATTATTTTGATAGAGGTTATGGAAAAATATTCTATGATCATATTCAGCAAGCACCTAAAGGTTGTGATTTTGATTTTCTAAATGGAAATACACCAGTTAAATCTCATATAGAAACTGGTAATGAGAATGGTTTTAGGACTGGCTAATTTGGTGTAGGAGCATCAGGGTGAATCAATTCAGTAGCCTTTAGATGTTCCCATAGAGAATTTGGGATATCAGTTTTTAACATAGTAATATTTTCATTTACTTGATCTATCGTTGTTACTCCAGGTATTACTGAAACAACTGATGGATGAGCTAACGGAAATTGCAATGCTGCAGCTTTTATATTTATAGAATGTTCATTACATATTAATTTAATAGCTTTAGCTTTGTCTATTAAATGTTCAGGTGCAGGTAAATAGTCATACGTTACACTTTTTGATAAATCACTAGCTAAGATACGACTATTATAAGGTCCTCCAATTACTACACTTACTTGTTTTTCTTGACAAAGAGGTAAAAATTCATTAATAGCATTTTGTTCAAGTAAAGTGTATCTTCCTGCTAACAAAATGATATCTAGATCAAATTTCTTAATGAATCTAAATGCCATTTCCCATTCATTCATACCGCATCCGATAGCTTTAACTAAGCCTTCTTTTTTCATTTTCAATAACGTTGGAAATGCAAATTTATTAGCTTGAGATTCACCATAATTTTCCATATCAGGATCATGAACGTATAAAATATCAATGCTATCTAAATTTAGCCTGATCAAACTTTGTTCCACTGATTTAATTACATCTTTTTCTGTCCATGAATTTGTTGCGATGTAATCATTATCTTCAAAATCAGTATCTCGATTAAAATTATCTGGTTTAAGGATTCGCCCAACTTTTGTTGATAATATGAATTCATTTCTATCTAAAGTAGGTAGTATAGATTTAGATAATCTATATTCAGATTTACCTGTTCCATATAATGGAGCAGTATCAAAATATCTTATGCCTGAATCATATGCATAATTAATGATTTTCACTGCTTCTTTTGATGTTACTTTGCTAAGAGGTGAACCTGAAATAAAAGCACCGCCAAATCCCAAAACTGGTATACGAAAATTAGTGCTTCCTACTGTTCTATATTCAAATGATGTCAATTGTTTTAAATACCAGAATTCGTAAAATGTTAATTACACAATCTTTTGTGTAAATATAACTTTAAAAATATCATTAAAAATTTAAATTAGTTAATTTATTCAATTATGTTTCTAATAACAGCATTTCCAACTTCTTTAGTTGAAGCATTACCACCTAAATCAGCAGTAAGAGTATTTCCATCTTCAATTACCTTAAGAACTGATAGTTCTATTGATTTAGAAGCCTCTGTTTCACCAAGGTGATTCAACATCATTGATGCTGTCAACATTTGGGCCATTGGATTAGCAATTCCTTTTCCTGCAATGTCTGGTGCTGATCCATGAGTAGGTTCAAACATAGAAGGAACCTTCTCATCTGGGTTTATATTACCACTTGATGCTAAACCTAGTGAACCTGATATCATTGCACCAATATCGGTTAATATATCACCAAATAAATTACTTGCTACAACAACATCAAAATCCTCAGGTCTTCTTATAAAATCCATACAAGCTGCATCTATCAAAAGTGATTCTGTAGATATTTCAGGATATTTTTCTGAAACTTCTTCAAAAGTTCTATCCCATAGAGTCATATATCTTAAGGCATTTGATTTAGTTATAGATGTAACATGTTTTTTGTTGTTTCTCTTTTTTGCTAATTGAAAAGCATAATCTATTATTCTTTCACAACCCATTTTGGTAAAAACTGCAGTATGAATTGCAATTTCAGAAGAAGATTCATGATATGCAAAACCTCCAATTTGAGAATACTCACCTTCTGTATTTTCTCTAATTACTACAAGATCTATATCGTAAGGTTTTTTGTTAGAAAGAGGTGAAGAAACATTTGGATAAAGTACAGAAGGTCTTTGGCATACATACTGATCAAACTTTCTTCTAATTGGTAATAGTAAACCGTTCAAAGTTATATTATCTTGAATATCAGGGTGCCCTACAGCACCTAAAAAAATAGCATCAAATTTCCCTAAAGTTTCTAAAAAATCATCTGGTGCCATCTGATTATGTTTTAAATAAAAGTTAGAACCCCAAGGATATTCTATAAACTGAAAATCAATACTAAAATTTTTTGATATTACATCTAATACTCTTAAAGATTCATCTACAACATCTACACCTATTCCATCTCCCTTAATTACAGCAATTTTATACATATCTAAACCATATTAAGAAGACATATCTTCAATAATTTCAATCACACCTGCTATATCGTGATCAGGTTTACCATTGTCCATTAATTTCTTGAACATTTTTTCTGCAGTTAAAGCTAACAGAAGAGATAATCCTTCATCTTCTGAAAGATTTCTAATTATCCCTAAATCTTTATCTAAATTTCGTACAGGTGCAGCAGAATCCGGGAAATCTCTTTTAGATGTGATAGGTGCACTTCGTTCGACCATAGTACTGCCTCCCCAACTTACAGATAAAAGTTCAGCGGCAGAGTCAATATTTACACCTGCAGAATTAGCTAAAGCAAATGCTTCTGCAGCAGCAAGTGTATTTACACCTACTAATAATTGATTTATTAATTTCATAGCTGTTCCAGCTCCAGAAGGGCCCATATATTTTATATTAGCTCCCATTCTTTCGAAATAAGGTAAAGCCTTTTCATATGTATCATTATCTCCTCCGACCATTATTGCTAATGTACCCCCAGAAGCACCTAAAGGACCGCCTGATATAGGTGCATCTAAAAAAGAAGCATTACTATTTTTAAAGGAGGTGAAGCATTCTTTGGATGTACTAATATCTACGGTACTATGATCTACCACAATGTGATTCGAGTGAACATAATTAACTAACCCATTATCCCCTAAAAAAATATCTTTTGATGTTTGAACATCTGGAAGACATGTAAGTATTAAGTCGCAGTTGTTAGCTATCTCTTCAATAGATTTAGCACCTTTAGCCCCTTTTGATACCATTGCATCGATTTTAGATTTTGTTCTAGTAAATACAGTTAAATCAGTTCCTTTAGATAATAAATTATCAGACATACCCTGTCCCATATTACCTAAGCCTATAAA
>CAYOOR010000016.1:0-2849 GCA_964405695.1 uncultured Alphaproteobacteria bacterium | reverse complement strand
ACACAAAAAAAGGAAAATCTTATACTTAAGTTGGGAAAGGTTTATAAAAGTAAAGATAATCCATTATTTTGTGAAGATTATTTTACTAATCCACCTAAGAAATGGGAAGCACGTTTTGATAATCTTTATCCAAGTGTGATCTATGACGAGGAAAAAAATCAATACAAACTTTGGTACAACTCATTTATTAAAGACGCAGGTAGTGAAAATACGCATTTACAGGATCGTGTAAATAAAAATTATATCATCGCAAAAGAGGGACAGGGTCGTGAAATGGGTCTTCTTTACGCATTTTCAGAGGATGGAATAAATTGGAAAAAACCTCAATTGAATCTTTTACCATATTCAGGTTCCATTAAGAACAATATTGTTATGAATGACAATTCACATGGAATGCATGGAGTTGGCATCTTCAAAGACATTCCAGACCCTGATCCTAGTAGACGTTACAAGGCTATTTTAAAAGTAATAAAAAGTAAAATGGCTGTGGCTTTTTCCGAAGATGGATTGCATTGGTCTTCTGTAATACAATGGCCAAAATATGATACAAAAGGTGATACACACAACAATGCTTTGCGAACAGTTGATGGAACTCGTTTTATTAGTTTTTTACGTGGTGTAAGAGATCGTAATCGTGTTTGTTTAAGATCTGAAAGTTTAGATTTTATTCACTGGTCAGAACCTAAAATGGTTTTTCAGGGGAATGATCTACATGATCAAATCTATTCGATGCCTGTGTTTGTATATGGAAATATCTACCTGGGTCTACCTGCAATATTTCATCATGGAGTTAAGAATGCTTCCGACTGGGACAAAATTGACACAGAGTTGGCTTGGAGCCCAGATTCCGTTAACTGGCACAGAATATGTCCTGGAGAGTCATTCATACCACTAGGAGACGGTAATTACCCTGACGGAGAATACGATTGTGGGTGTATATATGCAGCTACACCTTTATTAAAAGATGAAAAGCATTATCTTTATTATGGTGGAAGTAATGGTCTACACACAAGTTTCAGGGAAGGTTCTTTCAACCTTGCAACACTACCAAGAGGTAGGTTTGCTGGATACTCAGTGAAAAAATCTAGTGAGCGAGGAAGTTTAACGACTTATCCTTTTAAGATTGAAGAAGGTAAAATTAATGTTAATGTCGAAGTTTTTAAAGGTGGGACGTTGTTGGCTGGGATTATTAATGCTGAGGGAGTTTTTCTGAAAGGTTTTGGACTTGAAGATTTCATGCCTATTTCTAGTGGTGGATTAGATATTTCTTTAAATTGGAGAAGGGATTTAACCAATTTAGCAGGAAGTGATGTAAGACTTTTTATAGAATTAAATAATGTAATGCTCTACAGCATATCGGTGAATATAAAGTTTGAATGCTTTAAAGTGTCTTAAAAAATATTCTGTTTTAAAATAAATTTTTTTATAAGTCTTTACTCAATAAAAATTTTAAGTATTCACTCTTTAAGTTTTTTTGAATCTTTTTAGTGATTAAGTTTAAAAGTAAGTTTATTAAATAAAGTGAATTAAAAATGATTAATAAAAAAAATAAAGATTTACGCAATAAATATCAAGAATCAAAGTTGAGAGAAATTTCTTTTCCATTGGGTGGTTTAGGTACTGGATGCATTGGATTGTCAGGGAATGGTAGACTTATTGATTGGGAAATATTTAATAAGCCGAATAAAGGAAGTGTAAATGGGTTTTCTCATTTTTCCGTTAAAGCTGAAAAATCAAAAAAAAATCTTGATGCAAGGATATTGAATGGAGGTTTTAAGGGTTCATATATGGGTATATTAAATAACAAAACCTCACATACAGGCTACGGATTTGGACCAGCACGTGAAACAATGCTTGGCATTCCCCATTTTGAAAATAATAATTTTCTAGGTGAATTCCCTTTTGCAAAAATAAAATTTTCTGACAAATCTTTTCCAGGGCAAGTGAACCTGATGGCTTTTAATCCTTTCATTCCAACTAATGACATTGATTCAGGAATACCTGCTGCATTTTTCGAAATTACTATTAAAAATAATACTGAAGATGATCTTGACTATACATTAGCAGGAACTTTAGGTAATCCATTTTGTTCAGGAGGTTTCAGTCAGTTTGTTCATATAAATGGGCTAAATTTAATAAACTTAAGCCGAAATGATATTGAAAAAGATTGTTTTGAATATGGTGATTTAACAATTGCTACTGATGCAAAAAATTGTAGTTATCAGGAATATTGGTACAGAGGTGAATGGTCTGATGCTTTAGAAGTGTATTGGCATGATTTTAAAAAACCAGGAATGTTAAAAAATAGAAATTATCCTGATGTTGAAAAATTTAAATACTCTAATTGGAATGATAGGGATCACTCAACCCTTGCTGTACATCAAAAAATTAATTCTGGTACATCAAAAAAGATTCGTTTTGTTATTACATGGAATATGCCAAATAATTGTAATTATTGGAAATCAGATATAGAAAAACTTGCTCAAGATCAAGGTCTTAAAAATCATTGGAAAAACTATTATTCTATCTTGTGGGATGATTCTAAGAAGAGTGCTCAATACTCTCTAAATGAATGGGTTCGATTATATCAATTAACATTAAAGTTTAAGACAGTTTTATTCCAAAGTAGTTTACCGAAAGTAGTAATAGAGGGTATTTCTGCAAATCTATCTGTTTTAAAATCACCTACAGTTTTGCGATTAAGTGACGGAACTTTTTATGCTTGGGAAGGTGTTAAAATATCTGAAGGATGCTGTGAAGGTTCGTGCACACATGTTTGGAATTATGCTCAAGCTTTGGCTTTTTTATTTCCTAAACTTGAACGATCAATGCGTTTGGCAAACTATAAA
>CAYOOR010000015.1:0-3411 GCA_964405695.1 uncultured Alphaproteobacteria bacterium | reverse complement strand
CAGCTAAAGGAGATCAAGCGCCTTCACAATCTCCAGTAATAAAATTTAAAACTCCATCTGGAAGTCCTACTTCTTGAATTATTTCAGCAAGTCTTAATGCTGATAATGGTGTTTGTTCAGCTGGTTTTAATACTACAGTATTTCCTGTTGCTAAAACAGGAGCTAATTTCCATGCAGCCATAAGAAGGGGGAAATTCCAAGGAATAATTTGACCAACAACACCCACAGGTTCTTTTAAAGTATAAGAAAAATATTTTTGACCTGGAGTATAAAAGTGATCAGTTGATATTTCAAAGGTATCACCTTTTATTTTTGTAGCCCATCCAGCCATATAATGAAATATATCAGCTGATAAAGCCACATCTGCAGCTCTTGCAACAGCTAAAGGTTTTCCATTGTCTAGTGATTCTAATTCTGCTAATTCATCTCCATATTTAAGTATTGCATCACCAATTTTCCAAACAATTTTGCCTCTTTCAGATGCACTCATATCTTTCCAAGGTCCTGTTTCAAAAGCTTTCCTTGCAGCTTTTACCGCTTGATCGATATCTTCTTTTTTACCATCTGCAACTTGTGCAACAATATCTCCAGTGGCTGGATTTTCTACATCAAATGTTTTTCCATTCTTCGCGTCTACCCATTTACCACCAATTAATAGTTGTTTTTTCGCCGGAACCCAAGATTTAGCCGGGCTTTTTAATTCCGAAACTTCAGCTAATGCCATGATTTACCTCCTATAAAAAAAATCCCAACACGTAAAAAAAACTAGCTTTATTTTAGCTTTTTTCAAGCTATGATGCAATACAATGAATATGAAAGTTTTATTAATATGTTTAGTAATTTTTTTAGTTTCTTTAACTAGAATCTTTCCTCATCCTCCTAATTTTACTCCAATACTTGCTTTAGCTATTTTTGCAGGAGCATATTTACCTAATAAAATAACAGCCCTATTAATTCCAATAATTATAATGTTTTTTAGTGACTTAATTATAGGTTTTCATTCACATCTTTATGCTGTTTATGCATCAATAATATTGTTATCGTTTTTAGGTAATATAATAAAAATTAAGAATATAAAGAACTTTGCTATTACTGGTATTTCAGGAAGCTTACTATTTTTTATCATAACTAATTTCTCAGTTTGGTTAAGTGGAGGATTATACCCTTTAACTTTCGATGGTTTAATACAATGTTATGTTATGGCAATACCTTTTTTCCATAATACATTAATTAGCACTTTATTATTTCTAACTATTTTATTTTTTGGTTTTAATTTCGCTGGAACAAAAATTAAAAATCTCGACTTATTGACAAAGTAAAAGTTTGTTCAGGCATTGGATAAACAGATTCTCTTTCACAAAAGGTAGAAAAATCTTGTTGGCAAAAAGCACTGGATACCCCATAAGTGTGATACTCTTTTCCTAAAACATTATTAGCTTTTAAATTCCAATTAAATGATAAAAATTCTCCACCTAATTTAAAATCTAATAAATAATAACTAGAAATCGCTGTCTCTATATTATTTTGATCATTTTCTTTATTTTTTTTCCCTACAAATCTAGCAGTAGTAGTAAAGTTAATTTTTCTATTAAATAAATTTTTAAAATAAAGACTGGAATTAGCTGTAAAATTAGCAACAAGAGGTATATCTTCATCTGACGTATCATATGAACCAGCGGTGTTAACATTATCTTGAAAATAAGATCTTAAAATTGATACATTTGTATCAATAGATATTTTTCTATTTAAATTATAAATAAGAGAATTTTCAAAACCATAGCGTTTAGTTCTACCTAAATTTAAATTTTTTGAACTTGATGAATTATAATAAATCTCATTTCTTAAGAACATCAAGTAAATACTTGATTGTAATGAAAATTTATTATTCTCAAACAATGTTCCTATTTCAAAATCATAAGATATTTGAGGCTTTAAAGCCATAGATGAACCATCAGCGCCAATTCTTTCATCAATGTTTGCTATCCTGAAACTTCTTGCAGATCTTCCGAACAACGAAAAATTTGGTTGAATAAAATAATCAATTCCAATATTTGCTCCTAATCTATTATCACTTTGTGATATAGTATCATTATCAGAAGCAAAAGCACTGCCTTCCGCATCTTTATGGAGAACTGTGCCACCATTAAATAATATTCTTTGAAATCTTAAACCACCTGATAAATTAATATTTTCTGATACATTAATTGAATTCTGAGAATACAGACCTAAGCTTAATTGATTTGATTCATGTCGTTGTTTTGGTTGTGTGACATGTACACTTGTTTTTCTATCTGACGAATAATCAGCATAATTTATATCTATTCCAAAAATATTCTTAGAAGATTTATTTTTTAATTTAAAATCATAAGTAAAACGTGGAGTAAATGAATAATGTCTTAAAACTGTATCTACTATTTTTTCACTCGAATCTGCAAAGTACGAATCTTGATCTTTGACAGTGTAATGACCATCTAAAACCATTCCAAAATTATTATTAAAATTATGAATTCCACCTAAAGTTAAAGCTATATTATTTTCTTTAGCCCAATCAGATGGAGTTTGTGCACTTAATCTATCAGTTTTATATTCATTCCTTCCTTCCTTAGCTCTTGTTATTCTTTCTCCAGGCAATCCATGGTAATCTCTATTAAAATTTGAATATAAATATAATTCACCATTTAAGAGTTTATATCTTAATTCGGAATTTAAAGTGTACTGTTCATGCTTACTATTACGTCTAAAATTATTATTATCCAAAATATCGCCATTTACCATAAATCCAAAATTTCCAAATCTTTTGTGTAGAGTTATATTTTCTTGAAAATGATCATGGGATCCGTAAGTACTGGTAAAGTTGTTATTAATTTTAGATAAAACGTTTTTTGTAATTATATTAATTACTCCTCCAACAGCGCCATCTCCATAGAGTACTGCGCCAGCATTACCAGGAATAATTTCAATTCTTTCAATAGTTTCAGCTGGAATTAAATCCCATGACATTCCACCCATATCAAGATCATTTAATTTTCTTCCATTTATCATTATTAATGTATTTGATTTTGCTACTGCTCCAAAACCTCTCATATCAATTGTTGCATTAATTTGACCAGCGCCTCCATATAAGTCTCTATATTGAATGCCAGGAATATTACCCATTAATTCAGCTAAATTAATTGCTGTAGAATTTGAAATAAAATCTTGCGAATAAACTCTTGTTGAGCTTCCGGGAAGTCCAATGTTAGTTCTAGTATTAGTTACAAAAATCTCAGGTAATTTAAAAATACTATTATCTTGTGCATTAACAGATAATGAAAAAAGTAAGAATATTGAAAGTATTTTATAAAAAAGAAATTTAAATTTTAAGTCAACCAACAGAGTCTCCCAATAATAACGGTTTATAAAATGCCACCG
>CAYOOR010000014.1:0-3563 GCA_964405695.1 uncultured Alphaproteobacteria bacterium | reverse complement strand
AATTTGATTTGATATATTTTTTGCTTCATCTTTACAATCTTCAAAAAAAGAAATTTGAATTTTTTCACCATTTTATTTTTCTGTCCATAAAGTTTTACCTAATCTATCTTTATTATTTTCTATTAACTTACTAGCACCAGATAAAATGTGATTAGTTGATCTATAATTTTGTTCTAATCTTATAATTTTTGAATTTTTAAAAACCTCAGGAAAGCTTAATATATTTTTTACTTCAGCACCTCTCCAACTATAAATAGCTTGTTCATCATCACCAACGCAACAAATATTTTTATATTTTTCTGAAAGAAATTTCAAAAATATATCCTGACAAGTATCAGTGTCTTGATATTCATCAACTAATATATACTTAAATTGATTTTGATATTTTAATAAAACGTCTTTATTGTTACGAAATATTTTTACGGGTAATAGTAATAAATCACCAAAATCAGCTGCATTTAAAATTTTTAATCTTTCTTGATATTGAGAATATATTTTTGATATATTAATTTTTTTTCCAAATTTAAATCTAAATTTATTTGAATCTTCTTGTAAAATTCCTTTATCCTTAAACCACTGAATCATCCAAAGAACATTATTAGGTGTCCATTTCTTAATATCCATTTTATTAGTTTCTAAAATTTGCTTTACTAATCTAATTTGATCATCAGTATCAATCACTGTAAAATCACTTTTCAGAGAGCATAATTCTGAATATTTTCTAAGAATCCTTAATCCTAGTGAGTGAAAAGTCCCTATCCACATTCTTTCAATATCAATTTTTAGTAACTTTTGGACTCTTTCTTTCATTTCATTTGATGCTTTATTTGTAAAAGTAACAGCTAGTATTTCCCAAGGATGAGCTAATTTTTTATTTAATAAATGAGCTAATCTAGTTGTTAAAACTCTAGTTTTCCCTGTTCCAGCTCCAGCTAAAACAAGAACGGGTCCTTTTAAAGTTTCAACAGCTTCTTTTTGTTTTTTATTTAACTTATTCAAATAAAAATCATTACTCATATCTAACTCCAAAAAGCATCATAAGTTTTATCAAATAATTTACGTTTAGTTATATTAGAACATATTTTACCTGTTAAATCTGCACGATTTAAAGTATAAAAATGAATTTCATTAAACCCATTCTTTATTAAATCTAAACATTGATTAGTTGCAATATCTACAGATAAATTAAACAAATCATTTTTATTTTTATATAATTTCTGTATTTTTAATGGTATGGAAGCTGAGCAATTTTTAGCAAGATGCACTAATTTTTCAAAATTTATTATAGGAAGTATCCCTGGAATTATAGGTATTTTTATATTTTTTTTTTCAAGTAAATTTTTATAATCATAAAATTTATTATTATCAAAAAAAAATTGTGTAATCCCTTTACTAGCTCCGGCATCAATTTTTCTCTTTAAATTATCAATATCTTCATCGATATTTTTTGATTCTGGATGTTTTTCTGGAAAAGCTGCAACTATAATATTAAAGTTTTTTATTTCCTTTAAGTCCCTAACAAGTTGACTCGAATATTTATAACCATTAGGAAAAGTGACAAATTTTCTTTTTTTAGATAATTTAATATTCTCAGGATCGCCTCTAATAACAACTATAGATCTAATTCCTAAATCCCAATAATCTCTTGCTAGTTTTTTTATAGATTTTTTGGTATCTCCTATACAAGTTAAATGAGGAATGGGTCTTATAGAAGGTCTGTAAGTAAATTTTTTTATTGTTTCATGAGTTCTTTTTCTTGTTGTTCCTCCAGCTCCATAAGTAATTGAAACAAATTCTGGATAAAAAATCTTTAATTTATTCAATGTTTTCCATAGATTTTGATACATTAAAAGATTTTTTGGAGGGAAAAATTCAAATGAAATTTTTAATTTTTGTCTCATTTTTTTTTAACAGTTAAACTGTGAATAACTTTTTTTTTTTATTCCTTATATTTTTAAAACTAGTATAGTATATTTTAATTATTAGGACCTAATTAAATGTATTTTTTTAAATATTTTGTAACTTTAATATTATTTTTATCATTAAATTACAATATTGTTGTTGCAGAACATCATGAAAACGTAATAGTTGAAGATCCTATTGTTGTTGAATCTGATTTCGATTTAAATCAAACTTATGGTAAAGAAAAAGATTATAGCGATGTTGATCCTATAGAAAATTTCAATAGAGAAGTTTGGGATTTTAACTTAGGTTTAGATAAAGCTTTTTTTAGACCGGTAACAAGAGGGTATGTTAATGTTGTTCCTGATCCATTCAGAAGAGGTCTAGGAAATGCAATGGAAAATTTTTTTAAAACACCTCAATATTTTGTCAACAATACTTTACAAGGAAAAATTGATGGTGCATTTTCAACAATTGCAAGATTGGTTATAAATTCTACCATTGGTTTAGGTGGATTTATAGATGTTGCTAGTAAAATGGGTATAGAAAAAAGACCAGAAAATTTTGGCGATACATTAGGAGTGTGGGGATGGAAAAAAAGTAATTATGTTCAAGTACCATTTAAAGGTCCTCAAACCTCAAGAGATATTGTTGGATTTGTAGGTGATATATTTACAGATCCTTTAATTTTAATTGGTGGAATACCACTTTGGGGTAATTTAGTTAAAACTGCAGGAACAGCTGTAGATGATAGACAATCAACTCTTGGTGTTTTAGAAGAAATGGAAAGCACATCATTAGATTTTTATTCATCAATTCGTTCAATGTTTTTACAAAAAAGAACCGATGAAATTGAAACTGACAAAGTTCAAGACTACAGATCCTATTTAAATAATTAAAAATGTTGATTAAAAAACTTATTTTAATAATAGTTTGCTCAACTTTTTTTATTTTTTCTAGTAATTCTTCTAATAATAAATTATTTGCTGCTAATGACCCTGGTACTTTCATAATGAATATGACTCTCAATGCTATCAAAAATTTAACAAATTCTTCTGTATCATCGGAAGAAAAAGAAGAAAAATTTGGAGAATTATTTGATAACAATTTTGATATTCCATCAATTTCTAGATTTGTCTTAGGAAAATATTGGAAAAGTGCTTCTTTAGATCAAAAAAAAGAATTTATAAAAACTTTTAGGAATTATATTGTAAAAACATATTCAACAAGATTTAACGATTATTCAGGTCAAAATTTAAAATTAGTAAAATTTGAAAATGAATCAAATCCTAAACTTTTCTTAGTTTATACTGTTTTAGAGACACCTGATGCTCCTTTAATTAAAATAAATTGGAGAGTTGGAAAAAAAAAGGATAAGTTTGTAATTCTAGATATAGTTATTGAAGGAATCAGTTTAGCAGTAACTCAAAGGTCTGAATTTGTTTCTGTTATTGAACAAAATAATGGAAAAATTGATAGTCTTATTTCTTTATTAAAAGAAAAAATATAATTTTCTTTTTTTTTGGTGGGCCCGGCAGGATTCGAACCTGCGACATCACCGTTATGAGCGGCGTGTTCTAACCAACTGAACTACAGGCCCAATTCAAACATTTATTTATTTAACAAGGTTTATTAACTCTTATCAAGAAAACTTTTTAATT
>CAYOOR010000013.1:0-11555 GCA_964405695.1 uncultured Alphaproteobacteria bacterium | reverse complement strand
TTAAATTATTAATAAATTTCTTTCCTGATTTTAAACCATCTTTTAACTCAAATCCGCATAAACCTCCATACCCTCCAGATAAATACTTATCAGCTCTTTGTTTATATTTACCAGACATTAATCCAGGATAAATAACTTTTGCAACTTTTGAATGTTTTTGTAAATATTTTGCAACTATAAAAGCGTTTTCAGAATGTCTTTCCATTCTGAGAGGCAGAGTTTCAAGCCCTTGAATAAAATTATAAGCATTGAAAGGACTCATACATTGACCACAATCTCTTAATAATGTAACTCTAGCTTTTATTATATATGCTATTGGCCCTAATGGTTTTACTGCTTCTGTCCATATAGCCCCATGATAATTTGGATCTGGTTCATTTAACATTGAAAATCGATCACCCTGTTTTTCCCAATCAAAACTACCACTATCAATTATAATGCCACCTATTGAATTACCATGACCACCAATATATTTTGTACAAGAAGAAGCTTCTATAGCGGCACCATGTTCAAAAGGTCTACATAAACTATATGCAGCAGTATTATCCATAATTAGAGGGATACCTAAATCTCTTCCGATATCAGAAATTTCTTTAATTGGAAATACTTGAAGTTTTGGATTTGGTAAAGTTTCAGCGTAGAAAGCTCGTGTTTTATTATCCGCAGCATCTCGAAATTTTTCAGGGTCGTCAGGATCAACAAATCTAACTTCAATACCCATTGTTGATAATGCATTATTAAATAAATTCCAAGTACCTCCGTATAAATCTGTCGAACTAATAACATTATCACCTGCATGCGCAATGTTTTGTAAAGACATCATTGAAGCTGCCTGACCTGATGAAACAGCCAAAGAAGCCGCTCCACCTTCTAATTTAGCTAATCTTTCTTCAAGAACAGCACAAGTAGGATTCATAATTCTTGAATAAATATTTCCAAATTCTTTTAAAGCAAATAAATTTGCTGCATGTTCTGTATCATTAAATTGATAGGAAGTAGATTGATATATTGGAACAGCTACTGCATTTGTTGTTTCATCTTTTCTGTGACCAGCATGCAGTACTATAGTTTCTTTTTTTGGACCTGTTTTTTTAAGCATAATGTTTTATTTTAATATACAAGATTGTATTATAGTTAATTAATTTAATTGTCAAACTATTTATTTACAATTTTTTGTTGTTATTAAATTAATTATACATTTTTTTGTGTAAAATGATTGATTATTTAAACATAAACAAAAATCTAAATTTTTGGTTAATAACTTGTTGTATCATGATTTTCATCATGATTATCATTGGAGGATTAACAAGATTAACTGAATCTGGTCTTTCAATTGTTGAATGGAGACTTTATGGCTACCTACCCCCAATTAATGATGATGATTGGATTGAATTATTTAATAAGTATAAAAAATTTCCAGAATTTCAATTAATAAATAAAAATTTAAATATAAATGAATTTAAATTTATTTTTTGGATGGAATATATCCATAGAATTTGGGGAAGGTTAATTTTTTTAATTTTTTTTATACCTTTAATAATTTTTTTAAAAAAAAAATATATACCAGATCATTTAAAAAAACATTTTTTTATAATATCTATACTAATTATAGTTCAGGGTATAATCGGTTGGTATATGGTTAAAAGTGGATTGGTTGATCAACCAGATGTAAGTCATTACAGATTGTCAATTCATTTAACCATGGCTTTTGTTATATATGGATATATTCTTTATCTTGCTTTAACAATTAACAGAAAAAAAATAAAAATTAATAAAAAAAATATATTATTTCAACTTAATATTTTTTTAATTTTTTTAATTCTTTTAACTGTTTTTTCAGGAGGAATGGTTGCTGGGTTAGATGCTGGATTAGTTTACAATACATTTCCATTAATGGGTGAAACTTTTATACCAAGTGACTTTTGGAATTTAGATCCAAAATTCAAAAATTTTTTTGAAAATCCAGCAGCTGTTCAATTTGATCATCGTATTTTAGGTATAACAAAATTTTTTACAATTTTTCTAATGTGGATTTTTACAAAAAAAAAAAAGATAAATTCAGATATAAAAAATAAAATCAATTTACTTTTATTATTTGTAATTATTCAAGTATGCTTGGGTATTGCAACATTGTTATCTTTCGTCACTATTCCTATAGCAATTATACATCAATCTGGCGCAGTGATACTTTATAGTATATCAATCTGGACGTTTAAAAGTCTACCATTCATGACCAAGTGAAACAAAAAATCCATCTTGTCCACCATCGCCACTATAACCAGGAGCATTATGATAAGTCATAGATGCATCAAGACCTAAAACTTCACCCAAACCAAGTGTAATATAGTAATAATTCCAACTATCAACAGTATTAGCCTTCTCCGCATCACCATCTAAATCATCAACATTTATATCACCCCATGTGTATGATAAAGAAAATTGTGTTCCTGGAATTGGCGCTTCTATACCTAATTCAGTATAAAAAACATCCGGTGTATTAGCACCAAACCATTTAGGAGCATATGCAAAATACGCATATGGTGATACTGAAAAATCTTCAGCTACCATACCTAAAGGTATTTCAGTTCCAACACTAAAATAATATTCATTAAATTGAACTTCATTAGATTCACCTGGATATAAATAATAAAGATCACCAATATCAAAACTTAAAGGACCTAAATCAAATGCATAGCCTGCATACACATCAAATTCAGCTCCATGTGTACCATTAGTAATAGATCCCGTCCATGCTCCTAAATAAAGTCCACTTGAATGTCCTATGTCAACACCAATAGCAGGTGACATATCTTTAGCACTTTGACTTTCACCTCTCCAAACATAATGTGAAGACCAACTAGTATTATAACCAATACTTAAACCAGTTGCTTCTTCAACACTTTCTCTATTTATTTCCATTGCCGAAACAGAAGAAATAAAACCAAAAAAACAAGCAGTTGATAATATTTTCTTATATTTATTCATTACATTAATTCCTTTCAAATTAATATTAATATTAATACTATAAATATAGCAATAAATGTACCAACTTAATATATTTTAAATATTTAATTTATTGAATTTGTTTCCCATGAAGAGGGTGTGAATATTATCCAACTAAATCTATCATTTGTCTTTCTTTTGTAAATTCCATTTTTTGAAGTTACTGAAATTTTATTATTACTTCTTATTTTACAATTATTTTTTTTAAAAAAATAAAAACTTGGGTGATTTTTATTAAATTCTTTTTTTTTTTTTTTATTTAAATTTGTTTTTAAATCACAATCATTAATTTGAAAAAAAACTACATTTAATGATTTATTTTGAACAAAAAAAATTCCTTTTGTTTTATTATTTTTTTTTTTTTTTATAAATTGAAAAATTATATCTTGATTATTATTAGCTACTAAAAGACCTCTTGAAACATTTTTTGATAAAACATCGATATCATCTATACTAAAAATAAAATCCATTATTTCTTTTTCTTCATTAAAATATCTTAATTTACTAAGAGCAATTCTAATGTTTTTGGGATCTAATGAGGTTGGGTGCGTAGTAGCATTTAAATTTCTATTATTAATATTAATTTTTGAAGTAATTCCAATATTAGAACCTTTTTTATTATTCCAAAGAAAAGACTCTAAAACTGTTAAAGGATTAGCATATTCTTTATTATAAATCTTAGAAGAATTTGCCTGTACTTTAAAAGAAAATAAGATTAAAAATAAAAATAAAAATATATAAATAAAATATTTTAAATTTATTTTTTTCATCTATTTTATTGCCAAGATTTAGAAGTTAAAATTATCCAACCTTTAGATACTTTTGCTTTTCCTCCGTAAATACCTTGAGAACTATCGCCTACAATTCTACGAGGTTCATCATAGTCATAACCTTCATAATCTTCATTAATTTTTTCAAAAATAATATTAATTCGACCAGGTTCAATAAATAAGTATCCAGCTGTTGTATCAATTGTACTTGGAAGTATCCAAAACTTTTTTCTTAATTGAAAAACTTCGAAAAGAATGTCTTGATTTTTTTTAGCCAATTTAAGAGCCTCTGGAATTTTCTTACTTAAAATATCAATATTTCTATCATTAAAAACTCTTTTTGGTCTTATAATGCCACCCTTCTTCTTTTTAATTGTATATTTAATTTTTGTAAATGAATTTATAATTGTTTGCTCGGATATATCTATTGGATGTAAAGTTTTATTTATATTTCTATTATTCACAGGAATAGTCTTAACAATAGCTACGTATTGTTTTCCTTTTTTCCAAACATAAGTTGAATGTAACGTTTTAGATGTGGTGTAACCAGGTGAACTTTCGTATCTCTTACCGCTACAAGAATTTACAAACAAAAATACTAATACGAGAAATATGTGGAATAAATTTGAATTCATATAAAACTAAAAAATAAATTATAATATAATATAATTCACATAATTTAAAGAAATGAAATTTTTATATTAATGAATTTAATTGAAATTAAAAAAACAAAAAACTCTAAGGAAGAAAATTTTCCTGTTGGTTCTAGATTAATATCAAAAAAATTTAGATCTCAAATATTAATATTTTATGATTTTGCTAGAGCAGCCGATGATATTGCTGATAGTCCAAATTTAACTTCTAAAGAAAAAATTAAAAGATTAAATTTGTTCAAAAAAAATTTAGAAAAAGAAAAACCCAACTTAACAAAAATAATAAAATTAAAACAAGTTTGTCAAAAAAATAAAATTTCATTAAATCACGCTTTTAATTTATTAAAAGCTTTTAAACAAGATGCATTAAAAAATAGATACAAAAATTGGGCAGAATTAATTGGTTATTGTAAATATTCAGCAGTTCCAGTTGGAAGATTTGTTGTTGACTTACATGGTGAAAAAAAAGAGGCATATAAATTTTCTGATCCTTTATGTATAGCATTACAAATTTTAAATCATATCCAGGATATAAAAAAAGACTATAAAGAAATAAATAGAATTTATTTACCTCATACATTTATAAAAAAATATAAAATAAATTTACACCAAATTAAAAAGAATTATTTAGATAAAAATATGAGAGATGCTTTGAATGAAATATTATTTCATACGGAAAAATTAATAATTAAAGCAAACAAATATAAAAGAATTATGAAAAATAATAAATTATCAAAAGAAACTAATTTAATATTAGAAATTGCAAAAAAATTACTTATTTTATTAAAAAAAAATGATCCTTTAAAAAATAAAGTAGTTTTAAATAAATTTGATTATTTAAAATGTTTTGTTAAATCTTTTTTGTAATAATTTTCTTTAAAAAAATCCCATTGAAATATAATTTAAAAAAAATAACAATATTTCCAAAATCATCTTTTTATTGGGGGATGAGAATCCTCAAAAAAGAAAAAAGGAATGCAATGTTTACTGTTTATGCGTTTTGTAAAAAAGTAGACACAATTGCTGACAGTAAATTATCTAGCAATATAAAAGTAAAGAAAATAAATAATTTAAAATTAGAAATAAATAAAATTTTTAACAATAAGCCAAAGAATAATTTTGGAATTGCTTTAAAACAAAATATAAACAAGTACAAGCTTAAAAAAAAATATTTCTTTGACATAATTAAGGGTGTTGAAATGGATATAAAAAATATAATGGTTTGTCCTACCAATCGAATTTTCAATTTATATTGTTATAGAGTTGCAGGGGCTGTTGGTTTAATAAGTTTAAGTATTTTTGGAGAATATAATAAAAATGGAAAATCCTTTGCTCTTTATTTAGCCAAAGCATTACAGATAACAAATATTTTACGAGATATTAACGAAGATAAACAAATGGGCAGAATTTATATACCAAAAGAAATTCTCAAAAAAAATAATATAAAAAAAGAGAGAATTTCTTTAATAATAAAAAATAAAATGTTTCCTAAAGCATGTTGGGATTTATCAAAAATAGCAGATCTTAATTTTAAAATGGCTAAGAAAAAATTAAAGTATTGTTCAAAAAGTAATTTAAAATCAGCATTATTAATGATGGAAACTTATGAAATTTTATTAAAAAAGTTAAAAAAAAATAAATGGGAAAATTTAGAAAAGAAAATTCGTTTAACAAAATTTGAAAAGATCTTTCTATTTATAAAAGGGATAATTTTTTAATTGAATAAAAATGTTTACATTATAGGAGGTGGCTTATCTGGATTATCCAGTGCAATAAGTTTAATAAATAATAATAAAGTAAATATTCATGAAGCATCAGGAATTTTTGGTGGTAGATGCAGATCTTATAAAGAAAAAAAACTAAATTGTGTTCTAGATAACGGAAATCATTTAATTATAAATGCTTATAAAAATACTTTTAAATATTTAAATGATATAAATTCTTTAAATGAATTAACTTCAAATCAAACAACTTTTTACCCTTTTATTGATTTAAAAGAATTAAAAAAATGGAATGTAAAACCTTATTCCTTCATTTTACCATGGTGGATTTTTTTTAAGTCCTACAGGCCATTAAATATTTCTTGTTTTGATTTCATAAAGAGCTTAAAAATTCTTTTTGCAAAAAAAAATCAAACTGTTACTGATCTAATAAAAAAAAATGAATTAATTTACGATAGATTCTGGAAACCATTTACTATTGCTGTTTTAAACACAAGCCCAAATAAGGCCTCGGCAAAGTTATTATCAAAAATAATATTAAAAACTTTATTTTTTCAAAATAATCCCTTAAAACCTTTTATGGCAAAAAATTCTTTAGATAAAACTTTTATAGAGCCCGCAATCAAAAAAATTAAAAAAAAAGGTGGTAAACTACATATAAATTCCAGATTAAAAAAAATAGTCATTAATAAAAATAAAGCTGATAAAATAATATTTAATGACAAAATTATTGATTTAAAAAAGAATGATATTGTTGTTTTAGCGGTTACTCCAAATATAACTTCTAAATTATTGCCTTATATAAAAGCTCCTAAAAAAACTAATTCTATATTTAATATTCACTTTAAATTAAATTCAAAAACAAAATCTATAAAAATGCCAAATAATTCTTTTTTTATTGGAGTAACTGGAGGTGTTATAGATTGGGTTTTTAAAAAGGGAAATATAATTTCAATAACAATAAGCGATGCAAATAACTTAAATAATATTAATGACGAAGAAATATCTAAAATAATTTGGTGTGAAATAGAAAAAATATTTAATTTGAAAAAGACTAATACGCCTAATTATAAAATAATTAAAGAAAAAATGGCTACTTTTGTACAGAGTCCTAAAGAGATATATAAAAAACCAAAAATAATTACAAAGTATAAAAATATTTTTTTAGCAGGAGATTGGGTAGATACTGGATTACCAGCAACAATTGAAGGTGCAATTACATCAGGATATAATGTAGCGAATATAATAAATAAATAAAAATGAATATAAAAAATATAATTAATATCTGTCAAAAAAAATTACTAAAAGAACAAAAAAAAGATGGTCATTGGGCTTACGAACTTGAAGCAGATACAACAATTCCATCAGAATATATTTTGATGAACCACACTCTGGGTATTAAGGAACCAAATTTAGAAAAAAAACTATGCAAATATATTAAAAAAGAACAAAATCCAGATGGTGGTTGGCCTTTATTTTGGAAAGGAAAATCTAATATTAGTACAAGTGTTAAAGCTTATTATGCTCTTAAACTTTCTGGAGAAAAAATTTCATCACAAATAATGGTTAAAGCAAAAAAAAAAATTTTAGATTTAGGTGGAATTGACAATTGTAATGTTTTTACAAAAATTAGTTTAGCGTTATTTAATCAAATTTCATGGAAACAAATTCCATCAATGCCAATCGAGATAATGTCTTTTCCAAATTGGTTTCCTTTCCATATAAATAAAATAGCATATTGGTCAAGAACAGTTGTTGTTCCTTTATTAATAATTTTAAATAAAAAACCAAAAGCAAAAAATCCAAAAAATATAAATATTAATGAACTATTTACTGATAAAAAAAAAAAAATTAGTAATTATGGTAAAAATTCTCTTTTTTATTATTTTTTATTTAAATTTATTGATAAATCGTTAAAAAATACTGAAAATTATTTTCCCAAAAAATTAAGAAAAAAATCAATTAATAAAGCTAAAAATTTTATAATTAAGAGACTAAACGGAATTAACGGGTTGGGTGCAATTTTTCCAGCAATGACTAATTGTACAATTGCTCTTAAATTACTAAATTTAAATAAAGAATATAAAATTTCCTTAAATAGTGTAAAAAATTTAATAACGCATAAAAAAAATTATAGTTATTGTCAGCCTTGCTTTTCTCCTGTTTGGGATACTGGCTTAATGGGTTTATCTTTATTAGAAACAAATTTATCAGCAGAAAATAATTCAATAAAAAAGGCATGTAATTGGTTGGAAAAAAAACAGATATTAAATATTAAAGGTGATTGGATTCATAATAATAAAAAACTAAACCCTGGTGGTTGGGCATTTCAATATAAAAATGATTATTATCCTGATGTTGATGACACTGCGGTTGTTGCGATGTTTCTTGATAAAGCTAATTATAAAAAAAAAGAAAAAATAGAAAAAGCTTGTCAATGGATAATTAAAATGCAATCAAAAAATGGAGGATGGGGAGCTTTTGATAAAGATAATACATATCATTATTTAAATAATATACCATTTGCTGATCATGGAGCATTGTTAGATCCTCCTACAGCAGATGTATCAGCTCGCTGCGTTTCAATGTTAAGTCAAATAGATAAACAAAAATATACAGAAACAATAAAAAAAGGAATAAATTTTTTAAAACAAGAACAAGAAATAAACGGCTCATGGTATGGTAGATGGGGCACAAATTATATTTATGGTACTTGGTCGGTTTTAAATGCTTTAAAAGCCGCTGGAGAAAATATGAATTCTGAATATATTAAAAAAGCTTTATTGTGGATGAAAAAAAAACAAAATAAAGATGGTGGTTGGGGGGAAGACTGTTCTACTTACTGGGAAAAAAATAAAAATTATCAATTAAAAAAAAGTGTTCCTAGTCAAACTGCTTGGGCAATTATGAGTTTACTTATTACAGAAAAATATAATAATAATTCAGTTAAAAATGGAATAAATTTTTTAATAAATAATTTTAATAAAAATAAATTATGGGAAGATAATTATTTTAATGCTGTTGGTTTTCCAAAAGTTTTTTATATAACATATCATGGCTATGCTAAATATTTCCCTGTATGGGCAATCTCAAAATATTATAATTTAAAAAAAGGAAAAAGAAGTAACAGAATTAACGGATTATAAAATTTATGAAAAAAAAATGTATTTGCGGTGAAAAAATAATTAATTGTGATCCTCTAGGTGATTGTTGGTGTAAAGATTTACCATTTAAATTAAAAAAAGAAGAATTAAACAAAAAATTTAAAGAATGTGTATGTAAGAATTGTTTAATTAATGAATACAAGACTTATTAATCATTTATTTAAGTGATAATATTCATATAAATAATAAATTTCAATTATATATAAATTTTAACTATATCTACCTTAAATATTTTTAGAAAGGATATTTATATGAAAAAATTAACTTTTATAAGTTTAACTTTAGTTTCATTACTAATTAGTTCTCATGCTGGTGCTTTAGAAGCAAGAATTCCTACAACTTCTATGAGCAAAGCATTAGAAATTGTTCAAAGTAAAGATAATTTTTCTACTTTGAAAAATGTAAAGTTTAACGTAAAAGAAAAACTTTATAATATCACTTATATTAATAAAAGTGGTGTTGCTAATACAATTAAAATTAGTCAATTAAACGGTAAGGAAGTTAAATAATTTTTATTTATAAAGACCTTAATTTACAAGGTCTTTCTTCTTTTTTATTTACTTAACAGCAATTTCTTCTTCATTTTTTTGTTCTTTAACGGTTGGCACAGGAATATTCTGTTCTTTAATTTCTTCTTCTTCAATTTTTTTCGTTGATTTTTTTACAAATTCTTCAAACATATATTTTGCAGGTCTTTGATTATTAAGTGTTTTATCAGTGACCATTTTTCAGTGAGTTTTTGGACCAATGAGAGCAACTTTTAATGTTTTATGTGGATTCTTAATAGAATCTTCTGCTGCTGTTGGTTCATAACCACAATGAACCATACAATCTGCACACTTCTCATAATTACCAGTTCCATACTGATCCCATTCAGTGGTTTCCATTAATTCTTTAAAAGTTTTTACATATCCTTCACCAATTAAATAACAAGGCTTTTGCCAACCAAAAATATTTCTAGTTGGATTCCCCCAAGGAGTACATTTATAATTTTGATTTCCAGCCAAAAAATCTAAAAATAATGAAGATTGACTAAATGCCCATTTTTTACCTTTACCTAATTTAAAAATATTACGAAAAAAAGTTTTTGTTTTTTTTCTTTTTAAAAAATTCTTTTGATCTGCGGCTCTTTCATATGCATAACCGGGAGATACAGTAATTCCATCTACTCCTAATTTAGTAACAAAATCAAAAAATTTTGCTGTTCTTTTCGGTGTCATTTGATGAAACAAAGTACAATTTACATTACATCTAAAACCTTTTTGTTTAGCTACTTTTATAGCGTTAATGACCTTTGTATATACTCCTTCACGACAAACAGAGTGATCATGTTCTTTTTCTAATCCATCTAAATGAATAGAAAATGTTAAATACTGCGATGGTTTAAACAAATCTAATTTTTTTTCAAGTAAAAGAGCATTAGTACAAAGGTAAACAAATTTACCTTTATTAATTATTCCTTCTACAATTTGTCCGATTTCTTTATGAACCAAAGGTTCACCACCTGGAATAGAAACTATGGGTGCTCCACATTCATCAACAGCATCTAAACAATCTTTGACTGACATTCTTTTATTAAGTATATCATCAGCATAATCAATTTTACCACAGCCTGCACAAGCTAAATTACACCTAAACAAAGGCTCTAACATCAAAACTAAAGGGTATTTTTTATTTCCTTTAATTTTTTGTTCAAAAATATATTTAGCTACTTTAATTTTTTGTATTAGTGGTATTCCCATTTTCTAAACTATTAATTCTTTTTTATCCTTCTTATATCTTATACCTGATGGCAATTTAAATTCTACTTTTTCTTTAATACCATCCATTACTTTTACTTGAGAAGATTCAATTTTCTTTAATTTATTAACAACTTCCATAACAACTGCCTCAGGGGCTGAGGCTCCTGCAGTAATGCCAATTGTTTTAACTTTTTTTAACCATTTTTTTTTTATATCTTTTGAACCATCTATAAGAAAACTAGGGATATTCATTTCTCTTCCAATTTCTTCTAATCTTTTAGAATTCGAACTATTCTGAGAACCAACTACTAATAACAAATCTACATGCTTAGCTAAATCTCTAACAGCTTCTTGTCTATTTGTAGTAGCATAACAAATATCTTCAACCCCGGGGCCAACAATTTTTGGAAAACGTACTTCTAATTCTTTAATTACATCCTTAGTATCATCAACCCCAAGTGTAGTTTGGGTTACATAAGCCAATTTATTTTTATCTTTCACT
>CAYOOR010000012.1:0-18771 GCA_964405695.1 uncultured Alphaproteobacteria bacterium | reverse complement strand
AATAAGTTCTCTTATGCAAATTCCCGAGTTATTCATAAAAGTCAAAGGTTTTATGGCATAAACTTTTTTATTTCCAATATTGCCTGTAGTTAATAAACCTTTAAATTTTGGTTTCTGTTTTGATAGGCTAAATTTTTGATTAATTTTGCTTGAAAAAAGATCTAAGTCTCGATTTATTAAAATAGAAAAAGAGTTAATTATATTATTTGTCACCTCTGCTACATCTGCTTTTTCATCAACTGAAAAATTATCAAGAACGTGATCAGCACCATTGGAATTATTTTTTGGTCGACCAATACCTATTCTTATTCGTGAATAATTTTTTCCAATATTTTTATCTATGGACTCAATTCCGTTATGTCCAGCATTACTTCCGCCAAATTTAACCTTAACTTTTCCAATATCAATATCCATGTCATCATGAAATACAAAAACATCTTTCACGTCTATTTTGAAATATTCGATAAGTTCTTTTATACAGACGCCCGAACTATTCATAAAAGTAAGTGGTTTAATCGCAAATACTTTTTGTTCGTTTATCTTACCTGTAGTTAATAAACCTTTAAATTTTGGTTTTTGTTTTGATAATTTAAATTTTTCATTAATTGCATCTATTATCAAAAAACCTACATTGTGTCGGTTATTTAAATTGTTTGGGTTTGGATTACCAAGACCAACTAAAAGCAGCATAATTTATAGTTTATCCTATCTTATTTTTTTTTAGTTTCTTTTTCTTTATTTTTGGATTTGTCTTTATCGCTTGATGCAGCTTTAGCTTTATCATCCGAAGGTTTGGCTGATTTGTCTTTGCTTTTGTCATCAGTTGGTTTAGCAGATTTATCTTTACCTTCTTCGGTAGTAGCTGCTCCTTCTTCCGCACCTTCAGCTGGAGCTTCACCTTCAGCAGCAACTTCTTCATCTGTTTTTACAGGTTCGACCAAAATTGTTGGAGGTGCGATTGTTGCGATTACGAAATCTCTATCTGTAATTGTTGGAATAACATTTTCTGGAAGTTTAACCGAAGATATTTTAAGACTGCTATTAATTTCTGTATTATCTAAATCAACAACAATTTCATTAGGAATATTTTCTGCGGGACATTTTAATTCTACTTTTCTTCTTACTATATTTAAAACACCGCCTTTTTTTAAACCTGGAGACTTATCATTATTAATAAATTTTACTGGTATTTCTAAAACTAATTTGGATCCTTCATGTTTTACTTCAAGTGCATTTAAAATTGCTGGCAAATCTTTTTCAAAACTTACATCAACAACTGCACCTGTAACTTGAGTAATTGTACCTACATTCTTTTTGACCATATTAAACCGCCTCTGCTCCTGAAATAACTTCAATTAATTCTTTTGTAATTTGTGCTTGTCTTGATCTGTTATAATTTAAAGTTAAAGTATCAATCAATTCACCAGCATTTCTTGTAGCATTGTCCATTGCAGTCATTCTTGCTCCCTGTTCACCTGCAGCATTTTCTAACAACCCACTAAATATTTGGATTGAAATATTTTGAGGAACTAATTTTTTTAAAACTTCTTCTTCTTCTGGCTCATATTCATATATTGCATCATTAATATTATCATTTTCTTTTAGAGAGCTTTCAGCTTCCTGAGCAATTGGTATAATTTGTTTTAATTGTGCTTCCTGTTTAATTGCAGATTTAAATAAAGAAAAAACAATATGTGCGCTATCAAATTCTTGATTTTCATACATATGCAAAATTTTATCTGAAATTTTTGAAGCAAATTCATAATCTATTTTTTTTTGACCCGAAATAGGAATAGATTCTACAATTGAATCGTTAAATTCTCGTTTAAGATGATCCAAGCCCTTTTTACCCACACAAAAAATTTTTACATTCTTATTTAATTTTAATAAATCTTTAATTTTTTTTTTTACTAGCTTTGTAATTGATGTATTAAAACCGCCACAAAGTCCTCTATCTGAAGTCATTACTACTATTAAATGATTTTTGATGCTATCTTTTCCTTTAATAATTTCTGGTGCATTCTCTAAATTTTTTAAATTTAAAGTTACATTATTTATAATTGATTGCATTCTATCTGCATACGGTCTAGATGATTCTGCCTCTAATTGTGCTTTTTTCAATCTTGCCCCGGCAACTAACTTCATTGCTGAAGTAATTTTTTTAGTAGATTGAACACTATTAATTCTATCTCTTAAATCTTTTAAACTGGCCATAATTTAAAATTATTTTTTCTCCTCATTGTTATCTTTAACATCTTCTTCTTTTTTATCTTCTATAACTAATTCTTCTTTGTTATACAAATTTAAAAAAGACTTAATAATTTCATGGAGTTGTTTTTCAGTTGATTCTTTAACTTCTTGGTCCTTTTTAATAGTTTCTAATAATTTTTTTTGTTTATTTCTACAATGTTCAATCAAACTAATTTCAAACTTATTTATATATTCTACTTTAACTTTATCTAAATAACCATTAACTCCAGCAAAAATAGAAATAACTTGTTCTTCAACTGGGACAGGTTTATATTGTGGCTGTTTTAATACTTGTGTTAATCTAGCTCCTCTATTTAACAATTGTTGTGTTGCAACATCTAAATCTGAACCAAATTGTGCAAATGCTTCCATTTCTCTATATTGTGCCAATTCTAATTTTATGCTTCCTGCAACTTGTTTCATAGATTTTAATTGAGCAGCAGATCCAACTCTACTTACTGATAAACCAACATTAATTGCAGGCCTAATACCTTTATAAAATAAATCTGTTTCTAAAAATATTTGTCCATCTGTAATAGAAATAACATTTGTCGGTATGTAAGCAGAAACATCATTAGCTTGAGTTTCTATTATAGGTAAAGCTGTTAAAGAACCACCACCATCTTTATCACTCATCTTTGCTGCTCTTTCAAGTAATCTAGAATGTAAATAAAATACATCGCCAGGATAAGCTTACCTTCCTGGTGGTCTTCTTAATAAAAGCGACATTTGCCTATATGCAACCGCTTGTTTTGATAAATCATCATAAATTATTAAACCATGCATCCCATTATCTCTGAAATATTCGCCCATAGTACACCCGGTGTAAGGAGCTAAAAATTGAAGTGGCGCTGGATCTGAAGCAGTTGCTGAAACAACTATTGTATATTTTAATGCATCATTATCTTCTAAAACTTTAACTATTTGTGCAACACTCGATTTTTTTTGACCAACTGCAACATAAATACAATATAATTTTTTTTTTTCATCTTTTCCTTCGTTAATTTCTTTTTGATTTATTATTGCATCAATTGCAACCGCTGTTTTTCCTGTTTGTCTATCACCTATTATTAATTCTCTTTGGCCTCTTCCTACAGGAATTAAAGTATCAATTGCTTTTATTCCTGTTTGTACAGGTTCATGGACTGATTTTCTTTGAATTATTCCAGGAGCTTTTACTTCCAAACGACTTTTATCTTTAGATTTTATATCACCTTTTCCATCAATAGGATTTCCTAAACCATCGACTACTCTTCCAAGTAAAGATTTTCCGATGGGAACTTCAAGAATTTTTTTTGTTCTTTTAACAACATCGCCTTCTTTAATATTTCTATCATCACCAAATATAACAGCTCCAACATTATCTTGTTCTAAATTTAGAGCCATACCCTTAATTCCACCAGTAAATTCTATCATTTCTCCTGCTTGTACATTTTCTAATCCATACACTCTAGCAATACCGTCTCCGACAGACAAAACTTGGCCTACTTCTGAAACATCTTGTTTTAAATTTAAACTTTTAATTTGTTTCTTTAATATATTTGATATTTCCGATGATTTTATATCCATAATTTTTAAAAAATAAATATTATCTTAATGAATTTACAATTTTTTCAAGTTTAGATTTCATAGAAAAATCTAACATTATGCTTCCAATTTTAATAATGAAACCTGATATTATATTTTTATCTTCAATAAAATTAATTTTTGTTTTTTTTCTAATTTCAACTTTTAATTGATTATTTATAGTAATTATATCTTTTTTTGAAACTTTATTTGGCAATATCACATCAATTTTAATTATATTTTTTTGATTCGAAGAACTTTCATTATATGAATGGCTTATTTTATCCAATAAATTCAACCTTTTATTATATGCCAACAAAAATAAAAAATTTTGCGTTATTTCATCTAATTTTAAAATTTTAGAAATTGACAATAATATTTCCTGATGTTTTTTTGATGCAATTAATGGAGAATTTATAATTTCTTTTAATTCTCTATTTTTATTAATTAAAAGATTTATTTTTGACAAATCATTAATTATTTTATTTTTTTTATTTTCTTCAAGACTAAGCTCGTACAAAGCTTTTGAATATCTTTTTACAACTTCATTACTTGCAATATTTTTCATAATTTAAAAAAAAAATAAAAAATTAATGAATACATTACACGGGTTTTTAGTCCTTGCAAGATGATAAAATGAAAAAAACTATGAAAAATTATAAGGATCTATATCGATAGAAATTTTTAAATCAAAAGGTTTTTGAAATTTTTTAAGCCAATTATTTACATATTCTTGAATATTTTTATTTCTTTTACACCTTATTATAAATCTTTTTCTATATTTACCACGTACAAATGAAATATAAGGAGATGCTGGTCCTAAAACTTCAAAATCTTTAGATGGCTCTAATTCAACTCTCATTTTTTTACAAAAACTATCTAATTTCTTTTGATTTTTAGATGTTAACATTAATGAACATAATTTTTTAAATGGGGGCAATCCTGACTCTTTTCTATTATTTAATTCCTCAGAAAAAAAACCATTTATATCAAATTTTTTTATATTTTCTAAAATTAAATTATTAGACATCGTAGTTTGAATTAAAACTTTACCAGATAATTTTGATCTTCCAGATCTGCCTGACACTTGTGTCAACAATTGAAAAGTTTTTTCTGCGGCTCTTAAATCTCCTCCAATAAATCCGAAATCAGCGTCTACAATTACTACTAAAGTTAATCTTGGAAAATGATGCCCTTTAGATAATATTTGCGTTCCAATCATTACATTAATTTCTTCACTTTCAAATTTTCGCAGAATATTTTCTCCCTCATTCTTTTTTTGCATTACATCACTTGTAAGAATTTCAATATTTAAATTTTTATTTATATTTTTTATTTCCTCGTAAATTCTTTCTACACCAGGACCATAAAGAAAAAAATCGTCTTTATTGCACTCATTGCAAACTTTTTTATTATTTTTAAATAAAGTTTTATAACCACAGTGATGGCAAATTAAGTTATTAATTTTTTTATGAAAAACTAATCCAACATCGCAATTTGGGCATGAAACTTTTTTATTACATGAATTACAAAAAACATATGGAGCAAATCCCTTCCTATTTAAAAAAAATAATGCCTGATTTCCTGATTTTATAGTTTTTTTTAATTCTTCATGTACATATTCTGATAACCATTTTCCTTTTTCTGTAGGATTTTCAGAAATATCAATAATTTCAACAGATGGAAGTTTTGCTCCTCCAAATCTTTCTTTAAGATTAACTACTTCATATTTTTTTTCTAGTATATTTAATTTTGTTTCTACAGATAACGTAGCAGAACATAATATAATTGGAATATTTGTAATTTTTGCACGAACTACTGCCATGTCTCTTGCATTATAAATTGTTCCTTCTTCTTGTTTAAAACTTTGATCATGTTCTTCATCTATTATTATTAAACCTAAATTATGAAATGGTAAAAAAAGAGCAGACCTTGCACCTACTATTACGCTTATATTTCCATCATTAATAAATTTCCATATCTTTATTTTATCACTAATTTTAACTTCAGAATGCCAAAGCAACGGATTTTTTTTAAACCTTTTTTTAAATCTATCAAACCATTGTGTTGTCATTGAAATTTCTGGCAAAAGTACCAGTATTTGTTTTTTTTCTGCTAGGCATTTATTAATTGCTTCAAAATAAACTTCTGTCTTTCCTGATCCTGCAATACCATCAATTACTATTGTTGAAAATTTATTTTTCTTAATTTTTTTAAAAATAAATTCTTTTGCATTTAATTGTTCTCTATTTAAATTTGGTTTATTAAAAGATAACTTTAAATATTCATTATTAATTTCATCTATTTTTTTTTTTTTAAATACTTGTTTAACACTTAAACAAAGTTTTAAAATTACTCCGATATCATTCATTGTATATTTGGAAACCCAGTCTATAAAATCTATGTTAGATTTATTTAAAGGAGTAAAATATAATTTTTTTTCTATTTTTCTTATTTTCTTTAAAGATACTTTAATTTTTGACTTATTTTTATTTTCCCAAACACAGCCAGTTATTAATTTATTTTTAAAAGGTACTGATACAAAATCGCCTATTTGAATATTTTCATTTTCACTACAAAAATACTTAAACGTTTGATTAAACGGTAATGGTAGCAAAACATTAATAATTTTTTGTTTCAATTTTTCTTATTAATTAATTTTTTAATAAATTCAATAATATAGATATATTAAATTTTATAAAAAAAAATAATTATAGCTTTTATAAAAATTCTACCCAAATCTTAATTATGAATGAAAATAACGCAAAAAAAATTTTTAACTACAAAATCATAAACCCAAAAATTAAGAATTATATTGTTAATTGGTTAAAAAATTTAAAAATCGAAAAAGGATATTCCGAAAATACAGTTTTAGCATATGAAAAAGATCTTAGAAAATTTTTTAATTTTTTTTCATGGCATAAAAAAAATCCAGATATTGATCTCAGTGATTTATCAGAAAATAATTTAAAAAAAATCAAATTAACAGATTTTAATTATAATAATTTAGATTTATCAGAAAAAGAAATAATAGAAATTAAATACAATGAAATAAGACCTTATCTTTTTTTTATTACTTTTTTAAATTATAAAAAAACTTCAAGAAAAAGAATTGTTGCCTCAATAAAAAGTTTTTATAATTTTTTGCTTAAAAATAATAAATTAATAGATTTAAATATAGTCAATCAGTTAAAAGGACCAAAATTGGATCAATCATTACCAAGGCCTTTAAATTATCAAAGTATTAAAAATATTATTAATGAAATTAATATTACAAAAAATAAAAATTGGATTAAAAAAAGAAATATTGCATTAATATATATAATTTATGGATGTGGGCTAAGAGTAAACGAAGCATTATCAATAAAATTTTCTGATATCCCAAAAAACACGGAAAGAGGCTATATGAAAATTATTGGTAAAGGTAACAAAGAAAGAATCATTCCTTTAATAAATAATGTAATGAAAAAAATTAATGAATATATAACTAGCTATCCAAACAAATGGACTGAACAAAGTTTTTTATTTTTAGGAAATAATAAAAAAAGACTTAATCCTGGAGTATTTCAAAGAGATTTTAGAAAAATAAGAAAAAAATTAAAATTAAATGATAAATTTACTCCTCATGCATTAAGACATAGTTTTGCAACACACATGCTAGAAAAGGGAGCGGATGTAAGAACTATACAAAAATTATTAGGTCACAAATCTTTAGAATCTACTCAGATTTATACTGAAGTTAGCCAATCTCAATTATCAAAATTATACGAAAAATTTAATCCAAGAAAAAAAATTAATACTTAACGCTAGAAAAGTTTTTTTGCAATTTTTAAAACATCAGAAACACTATTTACTGATTTAATAAATTCTTTTTTTTCATCTTTTTTTAAATTTACTTCAACAATTTTTTCAACACCATTTGCTCCCAAAACAACAGGGACTCCAACATAAATACTTTTTACTCCGTATTGGCCCCTTAGATAGGCAGAACAAGGAAGGATTTTTTTCTGATCTCTTAAATAACATTCAACCATTTCAATTGCTGATGCTGCAGGTGAATAATATGCAGATGTTCCCATATATGTAATTATTTCTCCTCCACACGTTCTAATCCTTTTGACAATTTCATTAACTTTTTGTCTAGAAATTTTTTTCATTTTTATCATATCTTCAAGTGGAATTCCTGAAATTGTTGTGTGTCTTAAAAGCGCTACCATATCATCGCCATGTCCGCCTAAAACTGAAGAGGAAACATCTTGTACCGAATAACCAAGTGCTTCTGCTAAATGAAATTTAAATCTAGATGTATCTAAAACTCCTGCCATCCCAACGACATGTGAATGAGGAATTCCTGTAATTTTTTGTAAAGCCCAAGTCATAACATCTAAAGGATTTGTGACAACAATTACAAAACTCTTTGGACTATATTTTTTTATAGCTTTGCCAACATCCTTCATAACTTTTAAATTTATTTCTACTAAATCATCTCTGCTCATTCCCGCTTTCCTTGGAACACCTGCAGTTACAACAATAACTTTTGAATCTTTAATTTGTTTTAATGAAGTTGTTCCAGTTATTTTTCTATTACATTGAAGTACAGGAAGTGAATGTGAAATATCTAAAGCTTTTCCTTTTGCTATACCTTTAGCAATATCAACTAAAACTACATTGCCCAAATTTTTTATTGCTGCTAATAAAGCAATAGTTCCGCCTATATTTCCTGCTCCTATTAATGATATTTTTGTAGCCATAATTATATCTTTGCTAAAAGTAAATTTATTTTTACTGCTGGAGCAGATTGTGTTATTGCGCCAACAGATATAAAATCTACACCAATACTAGATATTTTTTTCACATTTTGCAAATTAACACCACCAGAAATTTCAATTTTTGCTTTATTACCAATTAACTTACAAGCATCTTTAACTGTATTTATTTTCATATTATCTAATAAAATATGTTTAATTTTAAGTGAAACAGCTTTTTTTACTTGTGTTAAAGTATCACATTCCATAATAACTGTATTTTTTTTTGCCTCACTCATTAATCCAATTTTTCTAAAAATATCAGGATTTGCTAATATATGATTATCTTTAATCATAAATCTTTCAGATAAATCTAATCTATGATTTTTTGCTCCACCCACATAAGTTGCATATTTTTCTAATTTTCTTAATCCAGGGGTTGTTTTTCTTGTATCTAAAATAATTGCTTTTGATGTTTTAATTCTTTTACAAAATTCATTAGTCAAAGTACTAATTCCTGACAAATGCTGCAAAATATTTAATGTCGTCCGTTCTATTGATAAAATATCTTTTGCATTAGCTTCTATAACTAATATTTTTCCATTTTTATTTATTTTTTTTCCATCTTTATTTTTTTTTAAAATTTTAAAATTTTTACATTTTAATTTGAAAATTTTTAAAACTAAATCAATCCCGGATAATACTATTTTTTCTTCAGATAAAAATTCAGCTCGTGCTCTTTGTGTTTTATCAATAAAATATTTTGATGTAATATCTTTATTTGTTTTATCCTCATTTAAAAATTCTTGTGCATAATTAATTATTTCTTTATTCGTTAATTTCATTACGAAAATATTATTTTAAACTTCTGACATTTTAAGCATACGAAGAAGTGGTTTCTTTGCATTTTTTCTTAAATCTGAGTTTAAATGTATTTCAGGTTTTGAATTTTTTAAAGATAAATAAATTTTTTCCATAGTATTCAAAGCCATATAAGGACATCTATTACAAGAACAATTTCCATCAGCTCCCGGAACTTCGATAAAAATTTTTTCAGGATTATTTTTTTTCATTTGATGCATTACATTAGGTTCTGTTCCAATTATAAATTCTTTTCTTTTTGATTTTGATACAAAATTAATAAGAGATGAAGTAGAGCCAATATGATCAGCATGCTTTAAAATTGTTTCTGGACATTCCGGATGAGCAATAAAAGATGCGTTTGGATTTTGAACCTTTAAATCAATAAGTTCTCTTTCAGAAAATTGTATATGTACTATACAAGTACCATCCCATAAAAGCATTTTACGATTTGTGATTTTATTTAAATATGATCCTAAATGTTTGTCTGGTGCAAATATAATTGGTTGAGACTTAGGTATTTGATCAATAATTTTTTTTGCATTAGAAGAGGTTACAACAATATCAGAAAGAGCCTTAATTTCAGCTGAACAGTTAATATAAGTTATTGCTAAATGATTTTTATGTTTATTTCTAAATTCTTCAAATTCTCTCGGTTGACAAGATTGCTCTAATGTACAACCAGCGTCCATATCAGGCAATAATACTTGTTTATTTGGACTTAAAATTTTTGCAACTTCCGCCATAAATTTTACCCCACAAAAAACAATTGTATCTGCATCTGTATTTGCTGCTTTTCTTGACAAATCTAGAGAATCTCCTACGAAATCTGCTAAATCTTGAATATCACTTGACTGGTATACGTGAGATAAAACAATAGCTTTTTTAATTTTTTTTAATCTTTGTATTTCTAAAACAAAATCTAGATTTGAAGAATTTCCTTTCAAATTTGGCTCTTTAAAATTTAAAATATTTTTGTACATAAAATTTAAACTAAAATAATTTAATAAAAATATTATAATAATAATTATTTAACATTTGAGGATATAAAAGCAATGGATGAAGAGGTTTTTAATTTACAAATAAGAAAATTTCTTAAAAATTTTGGTATTACTTCACAAGCAGAAATAGAAAAAAAAGTTCGTGAGTCTATAAGTAATAATACAATTAATAAAAATGAAGTTTTGAAAGTTGAGGCAAATTTAAGCATCAGTAAAATAAATTTAAATCATAAAATTTCAGGCATTATCAAATTAAGTTAATTTTTATTAAAAGCTATTTTTTTTTTTATTTCTGCTATAGCTTTAGCAGGATTTAAACCTTTAGGACAAGAATTTGTACAATTCATAATTGTATGACATCTATATAAAGACTTTGAGTCATTAAGTTCTTTTAGACGTTGATGTTGTGTATCATCCCTTGAATCTGAAATCCATCTGTAAGCAGCAAGTAATGTTGCAGGACCTAAATATTCTTTTTGATTTTTATTTCCATTCCACCAATAACTAGGGCAACTAGTTGAACAACAAAAACACATTATACATTCTATTGACCCATCTAATTTTGATCTATCTTTTTGAGATTGAAAAATTTCTTTATCATTATTTGTTTTTTTTTTATTTCGTAACCATGGTGATATAGAATTATATTGATTATAAGCATTATTTAAATCAGGAACTAAATCTTTAATAACAGGCATATGAGGCAAAGGGTAAATATTTATTTCCCCTGAAATTTCTTTCAATGATTTTGTACATGCTAAAGTATTTACTCCATTAATATTCATAGAACAACTTCCACAAATACCTTCTCTACATGATCTTCTAAATGTTAAAGTTGAATCAATATCATCTTTAATAGCTATTAAAGCATCCAATACCATTTGTATAGACTTATCATTTTTTAAATAAAAAGTATCCATCCTTGGATTTTGATTTTTATCAGGATCATATCTATAAATATTTATTTTTCTTGAATCTTTTAAATTAGAATTATTATGAGTTATTCCTTTTTTTATTTTTGAATTTTTTGGTAAATTTAATTGAACCATAAAATTAATATAACATTTGAAAAATATTAGTAAACTCTTGCCTTGGGCGGAAAAGATTTAACTTGTTTAGTTAATGGTTTTAATTTCACAGATCTATAAGAAATTTTAACTTTTCCATTATTACTACATGTTGCTAAGGTATGTTTCATCCATTTTTTATCATTTCTTTTTGGAAAATCTTCCCTTGAATGCGCCCCTCTGCTTTCTTCTCTATTTAAAGCTGAGGCCATAGCAACAATACTTTGTGATAAAAGATTATCAAATTCTAAAGTTTCAACTAAATCTGTGTTCCAAATTAAAGATTTATCTTTTATTTTAATATTTAATTTATCTTTTAAACATTTATTAAGTTTTGCATTTCCCATAGTCAAAACCTTTTTATTTCTGAAAACAGAACAATTACTTTGCATAGTTTTTTGCATTTCTTTTCTTATTTCTGCTGTCGATATATCTCCTGAAGAAGTTCTAAAAAAATTAAATCTAGACAATGCTTTATCTAAAGATTTTTTATTAAATTTTTTAATTTTATTTTTTTTTATAATATCTTTACATTTATTTGCGGCAGCTCTTCCAAAAACAATTAAATCTAAAAGAGAATTAGATCCTAATCTATTAGCACCATGTACGGATACGCATGCAGCTTCTGCAATAGCCATTAATCCAGGAACAACTTCTTCAGATCCAGAAGAATTTAATTTTAACTTCAGCATTTATATTTGTTGGAATTCCTCCCATATTATAATGTACAGTTGGTATTACAGGTATCGGATTTTTTGAAACATCAACTCCTGAAAAAGTTTTTGCTGTTTCAGAAATCCCTGGTAATTTTTCTTCTAAAACTTTTTTACTAATATGTTCCAAATGTAATAAAACGTGATCTTTTTCTTTTCCAACCCCTCTACCTTCAACAATTTCCTGAGTGATAGATCTGCTTACTACATCTCTACTAGCTAAATCTTTTGCGTTTGGTGCATATCTTTCCATAAATTTTTCATTTTCAGAATTAGTTAAATATCCTCCTTCTCCTCTAGCTCCTTCAGTTATTAAACATCCAGCTGTATAAATACCAGTTGGATGAAATTGTATAAATTCCATATCTTGAAGAGGTATTCCTGCTCTTAACACCATTGCATTTCCATCACCAGTACAAGTATGTGCTGAAGTTGCAGATAAATATGCTCTGCCCCAGCCGCCAGTTGCTAATAAAGTAATTTGTGATTCAAAAATATGTAAAGATCCATCTTCTAAACACCAAGCAAGAACCCCGGAACACTCTCCATTCTCAGTCATTAATAAATCTAAAACTATATATTCTATGTAAAATTTTACTTTATGTTTTACAGATTGTTGATACAGGGTATGAAGTATTGCATGTCCTGTTCTATCTGCAGCAGCGCAAGTTCTTTGAGCTTGTTCTTTTCCAAAATTTTTTGACATTCCTCCAAAAGCTCTTTGATAAATTTTTCCTTCATCTGTTCTAGAAAACGGGACTCCAAAATTTTCTAATTCAATAACTGAATTCATTGCTTCTTTGCACATATATTCTATTGCGTCTTGATCGCCTAACCAATCTGAACCTTTAACAGTGTCATACATATGCCATCTCCAATCGTCATCACCTACATTTCCTAATGCGGCTGATATGCCTCCTTGCGCAGCAACTGTGTGGCTTCTTGTAGGAAATACTTTAGAAATGCATGCAGTTTTAAGACCCTTTGCAGCTATACCCATGCAGGCTCTTAATCCTGAGCCACCAGCCCCGATTACAATTACATCATATTTATGTTTTTGAATTTTATAAGATTTTTTCATTAAATTAAAAATGAATATTTAAAATTGAAATACAAGAAACAACAATTAAAAAAAAACTTAATAATTTGATGAATTTTTTTAATAAAATTTTTTTATTTAATTCATCAATATAATCTTCAAAAATATTTAAAATTCCTAATGTTGAATGATGCATGATAATAATAAATAAAAATATAAATAAAATTGAATTAAATGGAACCTTTATCCATAAATAGAAATTTTCTTCAAAATTAATTATTAAATTTTTAAAAGAAATTATTATCCATATAAATAAAAATATCATTATGATTGCAGTTATTCTCTGCCAAAACCAATGATTTAAAGCATCTTGAGAAAAACCTAAAGACAAAAAATTTTTAAAGAAATTAAGCATTAAAAAAACCAAAAATAAAAATTAAACAATAAAGATAAAAATATAATTAGAAAACCAGTCAGATAAACATTTATAATTTTAAAACCAAAGCCCAAATCCCAAATCAAATGTCTAATTCCGTTTAAAAAGTGATAAATAAAAGATAAAGTTATTAAAAAAAGAATTAATTTTCCAAATTTTGAAATAAAAAAAATAATTATAAATTTATATATTTCTTCATTAAAAGCTAAGGTAAATAAAAAAAATGTAATTAAAAAGGTAGATAAATATAAAATTATACCTGTGAACCTATGTGATATTGATAGTATAGAAGTTATTTGTGGTTTATAAATTTGTAAGTGAGGTGAGATTGGTCTGTTTTTATTTTTCATTTATTTTTTTTTGGCATTAAAACCCAATAATCAATTTCCAATACTACATTTTTATCATATTCTTTATCATTATTTAAATATAATGGAAAATCTTTACACGAATTATCTTTTACACCAATAGATTTTATTCTTAGTGCTCCTAAATCTTTATTATTTTTTAATTCTTTTTTATCTAAAACTTCACTCCAAGCATAAATGGTATTTCCTGCAACTGAAGGAGAAACATGCTTACCATTATTAATAGCTACAATTTTAAAAGCATTGCTTAAACCATTAAAAGATAACATTCGAACTAAACTAATTATATGTCCACCATAAATAATTCTCCTTCCTAATCTACCATCTTTTTCAGTATGTTCATTAAAGTGAACCTTAGCAGTATTTTGATATAATCTAGTTGCAGTCATATGATCTGCTTCTTCTACAGTCATTCCATCAATATGATCAATCTTTTCTCCTATTTTATAATCATCCCATAAATACTTTGAACCACTTTCATCAAAATTATATTTTTTCATATTTAATTTTTTTGGAACAGTAATTTCTTCTATACCTACTTCATTTTTTAAATTTGGTATTACAATTTTAGGAGCAGGACTGGACTCATCTCTTTTATTTACCATTACCCATCTTATATAATCTAAAACAATTTTATCGTTCTGGTTCTTTCCGATTGAATTAACCCAAACTATTCCAGTTTTTTTATTTGAATTTTCTTTTACACCTAAAACTTTAGATGTTGTCTTTATTGTATCGCCTACATAAACCGGCTCTATAAATTTACATGATGCATAACCCAAATTTGCTGGGGAATTTAATGATATATCAGGAACAGTTTTACCAAACACCATATTAAATGTTAAAATATCATCTATAGGAGATTCCTTAAATCCAATTTTTTTTGCAAATTCTTTTGATGAATGTAAAACAAATCTTGATCCAAGTAAGCCTATAAATAAAGAAACATCACCAGAAGATATTGTTCTTGGAGTTGAATGTTTTAATTCTTTACCAACAAAAAAATCTTCAAAAAAATTTCCAGAATTTATTTTATTTTCCATTTTTAATAATTTTTCTTTTTATTAATTCTTCACCAATTTGTATTGCATTTAAAGCTGCACCTTTTCTTAAATTATCTGCTACTACCCATAAAGATATACCATTTTTTAATGTTTTATCTTTTCTTATTCTACTTACAAAAACTTTATCTTCTCCCGCACATTCCTCAGGAGTAACATATCCTTCATCTTGCCTATAATCAACAACAGAAACTCCAGGGCTTTTTTTTAAAATTTCTCTTAAATTATCCTCAGAAAGTTCTTTTTCGAATTCAATATTTATCGCTTCTCCATGTCCAATAAATACTGGTACTCTTACACAAGTTGCTGAAACTTCTATAGTTTTATCGATAATTTTTTTTGTCTCAACTTGCATTTTCCATTCTTCCTTTGTCTGTCCATCTTCTAGAAAACTATCTATATGCGGAATAACATTAAATGCTATTTGTTTTGTAAAAAATTTTTTTTTAATTTGAACATTTGAAAAAATATCTTTAGTTTGTTCAAATAGTTCGTCCATAGGAAGTCTTCCTGCCCCCGATGTTGATTGATATGTAGAAACTACTACTCTTTTAATTTTAACTATTTCATGTAGTGGTTTTAAAACCATTACCATTTGTATAGTTGAGCAATTTGGGTTCGCTATAATTTTTTTTTTTATTATTTTCAAATCATCTGAATTAACTTCTGGTACTATTAATGGTACATCAGGATCCATTCTAAAATAAGATGAATTATCAATAACATAACAATTTGCTTTAGTTGCTTCATTTGCAAACTCAGAAGCAACTTTTGATCCAGCAGATGAAAATACTAAATCACATTTCTTAAAATCAAATTTTTTTATATCTATTACTTTTAGTTCTTTTTTCCCAAAATTTATCTTTTTTCCATGAGATTTTGATGAAGCTAACAAAAATAACTCATCTATAGGAAACTTTCTTTCATTTAAAATCGAAATAAATTCTCTTCCAACATTACCTGTTGCCCCTACAATTGAAACTTTGATACCCATATGTTAAATTTTTTTTTCTATTTCATTAATAATTAATTGGCCCATTTCATTTGTGCCAATTTTTTTGAATTTTCATCCATTATATCTTGCGTTCTATAACCTTTATCTAAAACTATTTTTATTGAGTTATCAATAATTTTAGACAAATCTTTATTATTAAATGAATAAAATAGCATCATTGAAAAACTTAAAATTGTAGCTATTGGATTAGCTATATTTTTGCCGGCAATATCAGGCGCGCTCCCATGAACAGGTTCGTAAAGCCCAGATGTATAATTTCCATTATATATTTTTCCTAATGAAGCAGATGGTAACATACCAAGAGATCCTGTTAACATGGCTGCAGCATCGGATAATAAATCGCCAAATAAATTATCAGTTAAAATTATATCAAATTGTTTTGGATTACGAATTAATTGCATTGCACAGTTATCTGCATACATATGTTGTAAATCTATATCAGGATATTCATTTTTACCTAATTTTTCTACTTCCTCTCTCCACAATTTTCCACTTTCCATAACATTCGATTTTTCAACCGACATTAAAGTTTTTTTTCTTTTTTTCGCTAATTCAAAAGCAACTTTAGCAACTCTAATAATTTCGTCCGTGGAGTACACCTGAGTATTAATACCTTGCCTTTTTCCATTTCCTAAATTTTTTATTCCTCTAGGTTTGCCAAAATAAACACCTCCAGTTAATTCTCTAACAATTAATATATCTAAACCCTTTATAATTTCAGACTTTAAACTAGATGCGTGAATTAAAGGATTGAAAGATATTGCTGGTCTTAAATTAGCAAATAATTCTAAATCACTTCTAAGTTTTAATAAACCTTGTTCGGGTCTTTGATCAAATGGTAAATTATCCCATTTTGGACCTCCTACTGCACCTAATAAAACAGCATCAAATTTTTTTGCTTTTTCGATAGTTTGTTTTTGAATAGGAACTTTAAATTTATCTATACATGCTCCTCCTACTAATTCATCTTCTATTTCAATATTAAGTAATTTTTTTTTATTAAAAAAATTTATTATTTTTTTTACTTCAATAACTGCTACAGGGCCAATAACATCACCAGCTAAAACTAATATTTTTTTTTTATCCATTTTTATTTCCTAACCATGGGTATTTTTTTTTAACATTCAGTTCAAATTCATCTATTAATTTTTTTTTTTCTAAAGTTTTTGATATATCATCAATTCCTTCTAAAAGATTTTTTTTTAAATATGGCAAAATATCAAAATCTATATCCATATTTTTTTTTGTTTTAATAAATTGATTTTCCAAATCAATTTCTAACTCAGAAGTTTCTTCATTAGAAATAATTTTTATAATTTTTTCAATTTCACTTTTTTTCAAAATAATCGGTAATACACCATTTTTAAAACAATTATTATAAAAAATATCAGCAAACTCTTCGCCTATTAAACATTTTATACCATAATCTTTTAAAGCCCATACTGCATGTTCTCTTGAAGAACCACATCCAAAATTTTTTCCTGTTACTAAAATTTTTGAATTTTTATAATGATTTTCATTTAAAATAAATTTTTTATTTTCAGTTCCATCTTCATTAAATCTAATATAGGAAAATAAATTTTTACCTAAACCTTCTCTGCTTATTGTCTTTAAACTTTCAGCAGGAATTATTAAATCTGTATCTACATTTATTCGTGTAAAAGGCGCTGCTATGCCCACTATTTTTTTAAATTTTTCCATTATAAATTAAATAAATTGTCTAACGTCAGTTAAATGCCCTGTAATTGCTGCTGCTGCTGCCATTATTGGGCTTACAAGATGAGTTCGTCCACCTTTACCCTGTCTGCCCTCAAAATTTCTATTAGAAGTTGAAGCACATCTTTCACCAGGTTTTAGTTTATCAGAATTCATTGCAAGACACATGGAACATCCTGATTCTCTCCATTCAAATCCTGCTTCTTTAATAATTTTATCTAAACCTTCTTTTTCTGCTTGTATTTTAACTAAACCAGATCCTGGAACAACCATTGCCCTCGTTTTTATTTTCTTTCCCTTAATTATTTTTGAGGCTGCTCTTAAATCCTCAATTCGTGAATTTGTACATGAACCTATAAATATTTGATCTAATTTTATATCTTCTAATTTAGTTCCTGGCTGTAAACCCATATATTCAAGTGAATTTTTCATTGATTGTTTTTTATTTATATCTTTCTCATTTTCTGGATTAGGTACAATTCCTTTTATTGAACAAACATCCTGAGGAGATGTCCCCCAAGTAACCTGAGGCTCGAGTTTATTTACTTCTAAAATTTTTTCATTATCATACTTTGCATCAGAGTCACTTGGTAAGTTTTTCCAATATTTTAATGCTTCATTCCAATTTTCCTTTGGAGCAAAATTCCTGCCTTTTATATAATTAAATGTTATTTCGTCAGGAGCTATAAGTCCTGCTCATGCTCCTGCTTCAATTGACATATTGCATATAGTCATTCTACCTTCCATTGATAGGTCTTTTATAGCATCTCCAGAATATTCAATAACATAACCAGTACCGCCTGCTGTCCCAATTTTTCCAATAATATTTAAAATAATATCTTTTGAAGTGACACTTGGACTAACTTGTCCTTCAACTGAAATTCTCATGTTCTTGGCTGGTTTTTGAATTAATGTTTGTGTTGCTAGGACGTG
>CAYOOR010000011.1:0-22504 GCA_964405695.1 uncultured Alphaproteobacteria bacterium | reverse complement strand
ATATTTTAAAAAAAAATTTTATTATTTTAGTGAAAATTAGTCTTTTTTTTTGATTTAAATAAATTTTTTTTCCTAAATTTAAATTTATTTCAAATAATTTTTTTAGTAACTTTTTTTTAGAAAAATTATTTATTATTTTTTTATAAATTGCATCATAAAGTCTAGGAACTGCTGCTATGTAAGTTGGGTTGACCTCTTTAATATTTGCAAATAATTTATCAAGATTTTCAGCATAATAAATTTGACTAGAAGTTAATAAAGGTAAGAACTGTCCTGCCGTATGTTCGTAAGAGTGAGATAAAGGTAAAAAAGAAATATATTTTTCATTATAAAAATTTATATTTTCAAAAATATCTAAGGAACCAATTAAATTAGATTTTATAGATTTATGAGTTAAAATTACTCCCTTTGGTAAACCACTTGTTCCTGAGGTATAAATTATACATGCAGGATCATTTTCATTTATTTTAGCTTTTATATTTATATTTTCTAATTTTTCTTTCCATAAATCATTTAAAGAAATTATTTTTTCATTTATTTCTTTACTAATTTTTTCAAAAGAAATTATTTGTTTAATTGTTTTATTTTTTTTTATTGCTGGCAAACAATTTAAGAATAATTGTTTATTTGATATAAATATCATTTTTGCTTTACAGTCATTAAATAAATACTCGTAATCTTTTTTTGTATAAGTTGTGTAAGATGGGACAGTTACTCCCCCAGCAAGCATTATAGAGAAGTCACTAATAAACCAATTTGGATTATTTTCTGAAACAATTACTACTTTATCTCCTTTTTTAAGACCTAATTTAATAAGCTTATTTGATAGTAAATTAATTTTATTCTTTACATTTTTCCATGTGTAATATTCATATTCATTGTTTTTTTTAAACCATAAAAGAGGTTTATCAAGTTGCTTTTCAGATTCTTTGAAAAACATTTCAGGTAGAGTTTTCCAATTAAAATTTGTAATATTATTTTTCATATCACCAATTGATAATTAAATCGTTCTATATATATTTTATAACAATTATATAAATTTTTTTATTAAATAAATTGACTGACATTTTAGATAAAAATAAATTTTCAAAAAGAGCTAATAGGTATATCCAATTAACTGGACAAGTAGGAAGTCTTTTAACACGACTTGGAGCAAATAAGTTTCTTGGAATGGAAATTGATAAAAAAAAACATGCTTTAAATTTAAAACAGGATTTAGGAAATATTAAAGGTCCGTTCATGAAAATTGCGCAACTTTTATCAATGATTCCAGATGCTTTACCAATTGAATACTCAAATGAATTAATGCAATTACAAACCAATGCTCCATCAATGGGAGATTCCTTTGTAAAAAGAAGAATGGCTAATGAATTAGGAGTTGATTGGAATAAAAAATTTTCATCATTTAACACCTCTGCTTCGTTTGCTGCATCACTTGGTCAAGTTCATAAAGCAAAACTAAAAAAAGGAGATACAGTTGCTTGTAAATTACAATATCCTGATATGCAATCAGCAGTTAATGTAGATTTAAATCAATTTGAAATAATTTTAAATTTGTTTGAAAAATATAATAAAGCGATAAAAACTAAGAAAATTTATTTAGAAATAAAAGATAGATTAATTGAAGAAATAAATTACAAAAATGAAATAAGAAATATAGATATTTTTTATAAAATTTTTAAAAAAACTGATTTTGTTAACGTTCCTAAAACCTATAAAGAATTATCATCAGATAAACTAATAACTATGAGTTGGTTAGATGGTTCTTCAATTAAAGATTTAATAAAATCCTCAACTATTAATAAAAATTTTAGAGAAAAAATAGCCACTAATATTTTTAATGTTTGGTATAAACCATTTTATAAATATTGTATGATTCATGGCGATCCTCATTTTGGAAATTATTCATTTAAAAAGAATGGCGATGTTAACCTTTTTGATTTTGGCTGTGTTCGCTTTTTTCCAACAAATTTTGTAAAAGGCGTTCTAGATTTGTATTATGCTCTAGAAAAAAAAGACGAAGATTTAGCAATTGAAGCTTATAAAGTATGGGGATTCAAAAAGATTAATAAAAATATTATAAAAATTTTAAACTTATGGGCTTCTTATATTTATGGACCTTTACTTGAAGATAAAAAAAGATTTATTCAGGGTGATAAACAAAAAGGATATGGATTTGATATTGCAAATAATGTTTATAAGGAGTTAAGAAAAATAGGGGGAATTGAACCACCTAAGGAGTTTGTTTTTATGGATAGGGCAGCTATTGGAATGGGATCATTATTTATGAAATTAGATGTTAAAATTAATTGGTGTAGATTATTTAGGGAATTAATTAAAGATTTTGATCAAAAAAAAATTTTAGTAGAAAGAAAAAAATTGATGAAATATTAATATCTTCTTTGAAATTTTCTTTTTCTTCTTGAAGCTTCTGAAGCAATTCTTTTTTTTTTAACTGAAGGTTTTTCGTAGTGTCTTCTTAATTTCATTTCTTTAAAAAGACCTTCTTGCTGCATTTTTTTTTTAAGTATCTTTAATGCAATTTCTAAATTATTATCTCTTATAAATATTTGTACTATTTTATTTGCCCTCTATTTTTTTATTTAAATTAATAATTAATTTGATAAGAATATGGTTAAATTTTTAAATTACAAATAGTTTTTATAAAAAAATGAATAAACATGCAAAAAAAAATAGATTTTTAAAAGAATTCTTAACTATTTCTTCTAAAAAAGGATGGAATTTGGATGTGTATAAAGAAACTATTAAAAAACTTAAGTATAATCCAAATGATTTGGATAAATTATTTCCTGCAAAAATAGATGATTTAATTTTGTATTATAATTTTATTATTAATGAAAAATTATCTAATAATTTTAAAAAGAAAAAATTTAATAAAAAAAGCGTCAGATTGTGTATTTTAAATGCAGTTAAAATTAGATTTGAATTACTTAATTCTAATAAAGAATCAATTAAAAAAAGTTTAATTTTTTTTTCTAATCCATCAAAACAAATATTATCTAGTAAATTGATATATAAAACGGTTGATTATATCTGGAAATTGATAGGAGATAAATCAACTGATTATAATTTTTACACTAAAAGAGCAATATTAGCCTCAATTTATAGTTTTGCTACGGTTGTCTGGATTAGTGATAAATCAAATAATTTAGATAAAACTTTTAATTTTTTAGAAAAATCTATAATGAATATGAATATAGTAACAAATATTAAGGAAAAATTAAAAAAAACTTTAAATCAAATCTTATAAAGGATCTTTTCTTACTTTATCACTTTGTTTTTTTCTAAAATCTTTTAATTTCTTTTCTATTTCTTTGTCACTAACAGCTAAAATTGCAGCAGCAAATAAACCGGCATTTTTTGCACCTGCTGAACCAATTGCTAAAGTTCCTACAGGAATACCAGGTGGCATTTGAACAATTGATAACAAACTATCCATTCCTTTTAAACTTTTGCTTTCTATAGGCACGCCTAAAACTGGAAGATGAGTATGTGCTGCTATAACACCCGGTAATGCAGCCGCCATACCAGCTCCTCCAATAAATATTTTAACTCCATTTTTTTCTGCATCTGTTATATATTCTCTGAGTCTATCTGGAGTTCTATGTGCGGAAATTGCTCTTGATTCATTTTTTATTCCTAGTTCATTAAGAACATCTGATGCTGGTTTCATTTCATCTGCATCAGATTCACTTCCCATTATTATAGCTACTTTTATATTTTCCATTTTAAAAATTATACTTCATCTGTATTTTTATTATCATTTAACTCATTCTCACTATCATTAGTTATTTCTTCTTTATCTTTATATTTTTCTATTATTTTTAACATATCTTTTTCATTACAGAAACCTAATTTTAAAGGATCTTTTGCAATTATATTTTCATAATTCCAATGCTCTTTATTTCTAATTGAGTATACAGTATTTTTAGTAGTTCTTATAAGTCTACAAATTTCATTATCTGTAATACTAGGATATTCTTTTAATAACCATTTAATAGCTCCGGGCCTTTCTTGCCTCTTAGCTATAGGAGTATATTTAGCACCTTTTGCAATTTTTTTTGGTTTAGGTAATTCAGTTTTATGTATCTTAAGTCTTGATTTGGGATTTTTTTCGCATTTTTGAATTTGTTCATTTGTTAAAATTTTACTATTTATTGGATTAATTCCAGGCATTTTTCCAACAACTTCGCCATTAGCCATTGATTCAATTTCTAAAATATGAAGTTCACAAAATTCAGAAATTTGTTTAAATGTAAGAGAAGTATTTTCTAATAACCAAACTGCTGTTGCTTTGGGCATTAAAATTTTTGCCATATTTTTTAATTTAAAGTTTAATGAGTATTGATTTCAAAATAATTAAATAGTTAATATAATTTTACCAAAATGTGTCCCTTTATCCATAAAAATATGCGCATCTTTCACTTTATCAATTGGAAATAATTTACTTATAATATGTTTAATTTTTTTTTTTTCAATCAAAGGCCAAATTTTTTTTTTTAATTCACTGGCTATTATTTCTTTTTCTTCTAAACTTCCAACTCTTAATGTTGAGCCAGTTATAATTAGTCTTTTTAACATTATCATTAATAAATTCACTTTTACAATTGAACCTGTTAACCATCCTAAATTTATCAAAGTTCCATTTCTTTTTAAAATATTTATATTTTTTTGTAAATAATCTTTTCCAACTATATCTAAAACAAAATCAACACCTTTATTATTTGTTTTTTTTTTTACAAATTTCTCAAAATCATTTTTTTTTGAATTTATTGCAAAATGAGCACCAATTTTCTGACATTTTTTTTTTTTTAAATAATTTATAATAGTTGTAAATACAGTTAAACCAAAATTTTTTGCAAATTGAATCGCAGTGGTACCAATTCCGCTTGAACCGCCATGAATTAGTATATTTTGTTTTTTTTTAATTTTATTTTTTATAAATAAATTAAACCAAATAGTAAAAAAAGTTTCAGGGATCCCCGCTGCTTCTTCGAAACTTAAATTTTTTGGAATTGGCAAGCACTGTGTATAAGGAGCAACACAATATTCTGAATAACCACCTCCAGAAACTAATGCACAAACTTTATCACCTTTTTTCATATTTTTGACTTTTTTTCCGATTTCAACAATTTCTCCTGATACTTCTAATCCTAAAATATCACTAGCATCTTTTGGAGGCGGGTAACCACCCTCTCTTTGTAAAATATCAGGTCTATTTACACCCGCAGCTTTTACTTTAATTAAAATTTCGTTAACTCTTATTTTGGGTATAGGCCTGTTACCAATATATAAAACTTCGGGGCCACCGTATTTTTTTATTTCAACTACTTTCACTAAATTTTATTTATTTTCTTTTTTTGATTTTGATTGATTATTGTCTTTTACTTCATTTGGAGTATTTTTTTTATAAGTTTTATATTTTTGCGCAAATTTAGATATTTGCCCTTGAGTATCAACTATTTTTCTTTCACCGCCACTCCAAGCTGGATGTGATTTTGGATCTATATCTAAATTTAATACATCACCTTTTTTACCCCAAGTTGATTTTGTTTTAAATTTAGTACCATCAGTCATGACAACTTCTATTTCATGAAAATCAGGATGTATTTTTTTTTTCATAATGTTTAATATATTTTTTTTTTATTTTTTTTCAAATTCAATTATTGCTTTATCCACTTTTTTTTTACTATCTCCGAATGATTTAACAATTAAATTTTTAGCTGATATTCCTTCTTTTATTAAAATTGTTCTTATATTTATTGCTCTATCTAAGGATAATCTTCTAGAATAATTTTCATTTTTATTAGTTTTAGAATATGAAGTAATTTTATAATTTAAATTATTTTTATCTTTTTGTTGATTAACAAAATCTTTAATTTTACTTATTTCTATATCACTAACATTTGTTGAATTTGTATCAAAATTTATTTGTACTTTTTTTTCAAAAATACTATTTTCTTCTTTAATTCTAGCAAATTTAATTTCTTTTTCTTTTTTTATATTTTGTATTTCATTTTTTTTATCATTTTTTTTTAAAATAATATTTTTATTATTAATTATTTCTTTTTCTTTTGTTTTTTTTGTTCTTATATCTTTATTTATTTTAATCTCATTTTTTTCAAAAGGATTTCTTAAATTTTCAATTATTGATAAATTTGTTTCAATATCTTTTTTATAAGGTTTTCCAATTTCTACTGGATCTATTTCAATAGCATTTGTTTCTAACAAAGAAAAAACAAGTATAAAAAAAAATAGATTAGTTTGTTTTATTATTTTTAACATTTTTAAGTTATAAATTTACTTTTAAATTCATCAATTAGATTATAATTACATGCATATATATTTCCAGTAGATAAATAATTTTCATTTTTTTTTATATTCCCCACAAATCCACCTGCTTCTTTTACTAATAAAGATCCAGCTGCCACATCCCATGATTTTAAATTAAATTCCCAAAAAGCGTCATATCTACCTGTAGCCACGTAAGCTAAATCTAATGAAGCAGCGCCATATCTTCGAATTCCAGATGAATTTTTCATTATTAATTCTAGAGTTTTTAGGTAATTTTGATGTGTATTTTCCATCCCTTTCCATGGAATACCTGTGGATACAAGAGCATCTGATAAATTATTTCTTGCAGAAACTCTAATTCTAGCATCATTTAGATATGAACCTAAACCTTTTTCTGCCCAAAATAATTCATCTTTAATAGGATCAAATACAATGCCTGATATAATTTCTTTTTTAATCATTAGCGCTATAGAAATTGCGAAATGAGGAAGGCCGTGTAAAAAATTTAAGGTTCCATCTAATGGATCAATAATCCATTTTTTTTCATCTTTTTCTAAATCAATATTTTTTGTCATTTCTTCAGAGATTATTGTTATATCTGGATATGCTTTTTTTAGAATTTTTACTATAATTTCTTCAGATTTTAAATCAGCTGATGTAACAAAGTCTCCAACACCTTTTTTTGAAACTTGCAAATTTTCTACTTCTCTAAAATCTTTTATTAAATTTCTTCCAGCTTCGTATGCAGCTTTAGTCATAATGTTTATAATTGGTGTTTTTAAAGCCATTATTTTACTTTCTCAACATAAGAATTATCAGCTGTTTTTACTACTATTTTAGTATTTTCTTCTATATGTAAAGGAACCATTATTTTTATTCCATTATTTAATATTGCCGGTTTAAGTCCTGAAGCAGCTGTTTGGCCTTTTACAACGGCCTCTGCCTCTTTAATTGTTAATATAATTGTTTCTGGTAAGATAATATTAATTGGCTCATTTTCTTTTAATTCAATATTTACATTAATACCATCCTTTAAATAAGGAATAATATTTTCTAATATTTTATTTTTGTTGATACTAATTTGTTCAAAATCAATTTTATTCATAAAAAAAAATTCCTCATCACTTGAATATAAAAATTGAAAAGGCTTTTGTTCGAGATGTGCTTTATTTATATTTTCATCTGATCTAAATCTTTCATTTTTTTTTGTACCAAGGTTTATATCTTTTAATTCAACTTGAACATAAGCTCCCCCCTTTCCTGGTTTTGTGTGTTCAACTTTTAAAACTTTCCAAAGTTTATTTTCAAATTCTAAAACATTTCCAACTTTAATTTCATTTGCTGATATTTTCATTTTTTTTATTTAATAATTTATAAATTAAATTAACTGCTTCAATTGGGCCATCTTTATAATCCCAAACTCCGGAACAAATGGCTAATAAATTAAAATCTGCTTTTAATAATTTATTAATATTGTTTAAGTTAATGCCACCTACAACAGCGCATGGTAGATTAAATTTTTTTTTAAACCAGTTAATATTTTTTAATGATGCCTTGTATACTTTTTTTTTTGTTTTAGTTTTAAAAAAAGAGCCAAAAGAAATATAACTAGGTTTATAAATTACTGATTGATTTACAAATTTTTTTGAATTATTACAACTAATTCCTAAAAATTTTTTTTTTTTAGAATTAAATTAATTTTTTTTTTGTTATATCATTTTGTCATAAATGAACTCCATCACAAAAATTTAAAATTTCGTTATTTACATAGTCATTAATGAAAATTAGTACTTTATATTTTTTACAAATAAAACTTATTTTTTTTAAACTTTTTAAAATTCTATCATTTCTTTTATTTTTTAATCTTAATTGTAAAAATTTTATTTTTTTAGTTTTTAAAACTTTATTTAATAAAAATAGAAAATTTTTGAATTTTTTATTATTAGCTAGGATTGATGTAGGGGTAATAAGATATAAATATTTTTTATTTATATTTAAATCTTTCATTTTTTTTTTTAATCATGTAAATCTTTTTCGTATTTTTCATTCCATTTTCCACATGAGGCAAGAGAATTCATTTTTGCTCTGTGTAAAAAAATTTTTTGAGCATCAATTTTATTTTCATTTTTTCCTGCCCAAGTTTTAAGAGCATCTTCTTGTAATGCTCTTCCATATGAGAATGATAATTTCCATGGAGAATTATCAAAATTATTTATTTCATTTAGCATCATAGTTGCATTAACACTAGAAAGCCCTCCTGATAGAAAAACAATTCCAGGAACATTTTTTGGAACAATTTCTTTGAGACATTCAAACGTTTTTTGAGCTGATTTTTTTATATCTAATTTTTCATCACTATTTTTACCTGGAACAATCATATTGGGTTTTAAAAGAATTCCATTTAAATTTACCTTTTCTTTTGAAAGTGAATCAAATACCTCATTTAAAGTATTTTTAGTTACTTCATAGCATTTTTCTAAATTATGAGTTCCTTCCATTATTACTTCTGGTTCAACAATAGGAACTAAATTATTTTTTTGGCTTATTTGAGAATATTTTGCCAATAAATTAGAATTTTTTTTTAAACATTCCGTTGATGGCATATCTTTTCCAATATGTATTACTGCTCTCCATTTTGTAAATTTTGCTCCATTTTCATAAAATGGTTTTAAACGTTTATCTAAAGTTTCAATTCCTTTTGTAAATGTTTCAGTTGAGTCTGAATTTATAGGTTCTAATCCTTGATCTATTTTGATTCCAGGAAAACAATTTATATTTTCTAATTTTTCTTTTAAGGATTTATTATTTTGATCTTTTTGAAAAAAAGTTTCTTCAAATAAAATAACACCAGATATATATTTTTCTATTCCATTACATGAAAATAAAGTATCTCTATAATTACAACGAGATTTTTCATTTGACTCAATATTTATAGTATCGAATCTTTTTTTTATAGTATTTGTACTTTCATCTGCAGCTAATATTCCTTTTCCTATATCAACTATTTTTTTTGCTATATTTTCTAAATTTTCCATAAATTAGTTATTCAGCCATTTTAAACATTCTTCGTAAACATTAGTTTTATTTTTTAAATCTAATTCCTTTTTATCGATATTATTTACACCAATGCCTTTTTTTTTACAAATATTTTTTATTTTTTTTGAAATATTTTGATTACATTCAATTTCAATATTTTTAATATCACATTCAATTGCTTTTAAAGCTAAACCTACATCATTACTACAATTTAAAAGTTCAAAATAATTTACTTTTGGAAACAATTTTTCTGCTGTTTTTACTAATTCTTTAAAAAAAAATGGCCCCATGTAAGACGCAGCACTGTATGGACTTGCAATACAAATTTTTTTTTTTGTTTTTGAGGCAGCTTTCATTACATCACAAATTTGTTTAAAATTATAAATAATTATAGTTTTAGTCATCAGACATATTTTGAAATATAATTAGTTAAATCAATTAGTCTATTTGCAACACCCCATTCATTATCATACCAAGAAACAACTCTACAGAGATTTTTATTAATTACTTTAGTTTGAGTTAAATCAAAATTAGAACTAAATGGTGAATGATTAAAATCAATAGAAACAAGATCTTCATTAATAATTGATAAAATATTTTTTAATTCTTTTTTTGAATGAGTAATACAAATATTATTAATTTCATTTTCACTTGTATTTTTTTTTGAATTAAAAACAAAATCTATCAAACTGACATTTGGGGTAGGTACTCGAATGGCAGTTCCATCTAATTTACCATTTAATGAGGGAATTACCAAACCAATTGCTTTAGCAGCGCCTGTTTTGGTTGGTATCAATGAAGAATTAGCAGCTCTTGCTCTTCTTAAATCACTTTTATGGAATGTATCAATAATTTTTTGATCTCCTGTATATGAATGAATAGTTGTCATATGCCCATTTATTATACCAATTGTATTATTTAAAATATTTGCAATTGGTGCTAAACAATTAGTTGTACATGATGCATTAGAAATAATTTTATCAGTTTTTTTTATATCAGAATGATTTACTCCATAAACAACTGTAATATCAGGATCATCTGATGGAGCTGAAATTATAACTTTTTTTGCTCCTGCTTTTAAATGTTTTGATGCTTCATTTTTTTTTGTTAAAAAACCAGTGCATTCAATTATAATATCAATATTATTTTTTTTCCATGGCAGTTTTAAAGGATTGCTTTCTGATATAAATTTTATTTCACCGTTTCCAAAATTAAACGAGTTTTTATTTTCTTTTATTTTTTTTTTAAATTGACCATGAATTGAGTCATATTTAAATAAATGTATATTGGACTCTACATCTGCTAAATCATTTATTATTTTTACTTTAATATTTTTTGAATTTTTACTTTCTGATAAAGCTCTTAAAAAAAGTCTTCCAATCCTTCCAAAGCCATTAATTGCAATATTAATCATAATTTTTTTTTATAAATTTTCATTGCTAAATTTACTAGTTTATTAGCAGTTAAACCAAAGTTTCTATACAAATCTTTATGCGGGGCTGATGCTCCAAAACTATTTATTCCTATAATATATTTATTACTTTTAACATAATTAGTCCAACCAAATGTTGAAGCAGCTTCTATAGCAATTCTTTTTTGAATTGGCCCTAAAATTTTATTTTTATATTCTATATTTTTTTTTTCAAAAAGTTCCCAAGAAGGCATTGATACAACTGTGACATTTAAGTTTTTTTTTTCAAGAATTTTCTTTGCCTCTACAGCAATTGATAGCTCTGAACCTGTTGCTAAAATTGTTATATCTCTTAAATTTTTTTTTGTTTCAGAAATTATATATGCTCCTTGGTTAGTAAAATTAATAGATGAATTTTTTTTTCTTAAATTTGGTACATTTTGTCTAGTTAAAGAAATAAGAGTTGGACTTTTTTCCTTTAATGCAATTTCCCAAGATTCTAATGTTTCAACTGGATCAGCAGGTCTCAAAACATTTAGATTGGGAATAGCTCTTAAGCCAGCGATTTGTTCAATTGGTTGATGAGTTGGCCCATCCTCTCCTAAACCTATAGAATCATGTGTCATTATATATATAACTTTTTTTTTCATAAAAGATGCTAAACGAATTGAAGGTTTACAGTAATCAGTAAAAATTAAAAATGAACCGCCATAAGGTATCATTCCACCATGTAATGAAATACCAGTCATACATGCAACCATTGCATGTTCCCTAATTCCATAATAAATGTAAGTTCCATCAGAATTTTTTTTGTTAAAAACTTTTTGATAATTAGATTTAGTTAAATTTGATTCTGTTAAATCTGCAGCTCCACCAAATAAAAAAGGAATATTTTTTGATAATATTTCAATAACTAAATTTGAAGCTTTTCTTGTAGCAATTTCATCATTTGAATTTATAAAATCTTTTTTTAGTTTTTTTAAATCTATAAATGTTTTTTTCGATATTTTTTTTCTAAAATAATTATTAAAAGTATTTTTTTTTTTTGAATTAATTTTTTTAAAATTTAAATTCCATTTTTTATTTAAATTCCTACCTCTTTGCCCAGTTTTTTTCCATTGATTTTGAATTTGTTGTGGTACAAAGAAAGCAGGGTAATTCCATTTTAAATTTTTTTTTGTTTCATTTAATTCATTTTCACCTAGTGGTGCGCCGTGACTTGAATTTTTCCCCTGTTTGTTTGGTGATCCATAGCCAATAATTGTATTACATGCTATTAAAGATGGCTTATTACTTTTTTTTGCTCTTTCTATCGCATTATAAATTTGTTGAAAATTATGACCATTAATTTTCTGAACGTTCCAATTACAAGCCTTAAATCTATCTAAGTGATTTTCTGATGTAGATAAATTAGTTGGGCCATCAATTGAAATTTTATTATCATCGAATAATACAATTAGTTTTTTTAGATTTAAATGCCCAGCTAAAGATATAGATTCATGTGTAATGCCTTCCATTAAACAACCATCTCCAGCTATACAATATGTAAAATGATTAATAAGATTTTTTCCAAATTTTGATGATAAATGTTTTTCAGCTATCGCCATTCCTACAGAATTAGCGAGTCCTTGACCTAAAGGCCCCGTTGTTGTTTCAATTCCAGAATTTAAATCTAATTCGGGATGACCTGGAGTTTTACTTTTTAATTGTCTAAATCTTTTAATTTCTTTAAGTGTAATTTTTTTATATCCTGTTAAATATAATAAGGAATATAAAAGCATTGATCCATGGCCAGCTGATAAAACAAATCTATCTCTATCATGCCAAAAAGGATTTTCGGGATTAAAATTAAGAAAATATTTAAATAGGATTGTTGCAACATCAGCCATACCTAATGGCATCCCAGGATGTCCCGAATTAGCTTTTTCTACTGCATCCATAGATAGAGCTCTAATAGCATTAGACATTAATTTTAATTTTTTTATATTTAATTTTTTTTTGGTTCTCACGTTAAGATATATAATTTTTTTAATCCTAATTTTAGCTATTAATTATAGAATAAAAAAATATACTTTAGAATAATATATAATTAATTTTAGACTGAATGCCAGTTTTAAGAATAAAAATAAATGGGCGATATTACGATATAACTTGTGATAAAAATAAAGAAAGTTACGTATTAGAACTTGCTAAATTTTTTGATAGTAAAGTTAAAGGATTATCACATAAATTGAAAAATGTTGATCATTCAAGATTGCTTGTATTAACAGGAATATTGTTAAGTGAAGAAATTAATAATATTTTGAAAAATAAAAGTAAAGAAGACAATCCATATGGAAAAAATTATAAAAATGAATTAGAAAGTTTAAAAAATAAACAAGAAGAATCAAAAAATATATTAAAAACTAAGATTGATAAATTGATTTCACGTATTCAAACTATAAGTAAATGAAACTCCTATTTTTTGGCGATATTTTTGGCAGATCAGGAAGAGATGCTTTGATTAAGAACTTACCGTCCTTAAAAGAAAAATTTAAACCGGATTTCATTTTAGCAAATGGAGAAAATGCATCTCATGGCAAAGGTATATCTCAGCAAATATGTAATGATTTATTTTCGGCTGGCATAGACATAATTACAGGTGGAAACCATATTTTTGATAATAGAGACGTTTTTAATTTTATAGATCAAGAAAACAGACTTTTAAGACCATGCAATTATCCAATTGATACCCCAGGTAAAGGATTTGAAATTTATGAAAAAAATCAAAAAAAAATATTAGTTATTAATGTTATGGGGAGGGTTTTTATGCAACCATTAGATGATCCATTTGAATCAATAAAAAAAATAATTAATGATCAAAATATAGTAAAAAATATTTCTGTAATAATTATTGATGTTCATTGTGAGGCTACAAGTGAAAAAATGGCTGTTGGCCATGAATTTGATGGAAAAGTAAGTTTGATAGTAGGTACACATACTCATGTACCTACATCTGATGCAAGAATTCTTGAAAATGGAACTGCATATATAACAGATTTAGGAATGTGTGGAGATTATAATTCTATAATTGGAATGGAAAAAGAGAAATCTCTTCAAAGATTTAAAAAAAAAATACCAATCAAAGGCATAAATCCTGCAACAGGCGATGCATCTTTAGCATTCGTTTTTGTTGAAATTGATGATAAAACAGGATTAGCTATATCTATAAAACAAATCATCACTGGTGGTATTTTACAAGAAATTTTATAATTTTTTTTTATTTATATGGCTGGGCATTCTAAATTTAAAAATATAATGTTTCGAAAAGGAGCTCAAGATAAAAAAAGAGCTAAACTTTTTGCCAAATTAGGTAGAGAAATTCAAATAGCATCAAAGACCGGTGGCCCAGATTTTAATTCTAATCATAGATTACGTACCGCAATAGACGCTGCAAAAGCTGCAAATGTTCCAAAAGATAATATTGAAAGAGCCGTAAAAAAAGGATCTGATAATGAAATAAATAATCTTGAAGAAATAAAATACGAGGGGTTCGGACCTGGTGGAACCTCCATAATTGTTGAAACAATGACAGATAATAAAAATAGAACAATATCTGAGATAAGACAAATATTTTCAAAAAATGGTGGATCAATAGCTGAAAATGGTAGCGTTTCCCATAGTTTTAAAAGAAAAGGAGAGTTGGTTTATAAAGCAGATAAAAATTTAGAAAATAAAATTTTTGATTTAGCTATTGAAGAAGGAGCAGATGATATAATTAATGATGATGAAAATCATGTTATATATTGTAAGCCCGAACTAATTAATAAAATTAAAGAAAAAATTTCAACTTTATCAATAGAACCTTTATCTGTTGCGTTAACTTGGCTTTCATCTAATAAAATTTCAATTGAAGGGGAAGAAGCAAAAAAATTATTTCATTTAATTGATCAATTAGAAGATAATGAAGACGTGCAATCAATTTCATCAAATTATGATGTACCCGATGATTTTTTAAATGAAATAAATAATTAAAATATTTATTGTTTTATAATAAAAGAGATGTAAGTCTATAAATGTCGGGATTTTTTTTTTTAATTTTAATTGTGGTTTATAAATTTAAACAACCCGATATCAAAGATAATTTTAATAAAATCCAATTCACATATTTAGGTATTGATCCTGGAGTTAATGGAGCTGTAGCTTTTTATGAAATAGAAACTAAAAAATTAGAAATTTTTGATATGCCAACAATAAAAATTGAAGTTGGTAAAAAAAAAAGAAAACAGATTGACTCTCAGGAATTAGTAAAAAAAATTAAAAATTTAAAAAAAATTGACTGTGTTATTATTGAAAAAGTAAATGCTTATCCTCAACAAGGGGTTGTTAGTGTTTTCAATTTTGGATATAGTTATGGTTTAATTATTGGAATTTTAACATCTTTATCTATTCCAATAAATTACGTTTTACCTAAAAAATGGAAAGAAGATATTGATTTAGAAACTAAAAAAATTTCGAAAAAAAGGCCTTTAACAAATAAAACAGATTTTAAAAATTGGGATAAAATAAGATCTAAAAGTAAAATAAAAAATAAAGAATTTTCAAGAATTAGAGCAATGAAAGAATTTCCAAAATACAAAGATTATTTTTTAAGAAAAAAAGATGATGGTAGAGCTGAAGCTGCTTTGATAGCTTTGTGGGGGGTAAAAAAAAATAATCCACAAGAAAATAAAAATTAAAGGAAATAATACTTTTTTTTTATCGTTATAAAATTAGAATATAAATAAAATTATGGAAAACCAAGCTGTAGATGCTGTTAATTTAGTTCAAAACGGGACATATGATTTATCTATTTTTTCATTGTTTCTAAGAGCAGATCCAATAGTAAAATTTGTTATGATTGGCCTTATGACAGCTTCTATTTGGAGTTGGGCAATTATAATTAACAAAATTAAAATGATAAAAAAATTAAAAAATGTGACCCAAAAATTTGAAGATCTTTTCTGGTCCACATCTTCTTTAGAAAATTTATACACAAAAACAGAAAATAAATATGATAATCCTATGATATCAATTTTTAATAAAGCTATGATTGAATGGCTAAAGCTAAGGAACGCAAAAAATAAAGATAAAATTGAGGGTAGATTAAATAATGTTTTGGTTTCATCAATTAATAATGAAATTTCAATTCTTGAGAAAAATATGATTTTTTTAGCCTCTTTAGGTTCCTCTGCGCCATTTGTTGGATTATTTGGAACTGTTTGGGGAATAATGAATAGTTTTCAAGCTATTGGAATAACTAAGAATACAAGTTTAGCGGTTGTAGCACCAGGAATAGCAGAAGCTTTATTTGCTACTGCTTTAGGATTAATTGCAGCAATACCTGCTGTTATTGCTTATAATAAAATATCGAGCGTATTTGATAATTATTCTATTAGATTAGAAACTTTTGCTCAAGAATTTGTAAACCGAGTAACAAAATAAAAAAGTAAAATAAAATTATGCAAAGATTAAATAATTTAAAATTTTCAAGAATTTTAAAAAGAAATAAAACTATTAGTCAAATTAATGTCACTCCAATGGTTGATGTTATGTTAGTTTTGTTAGTAATATTTATGATTACTGCTCCATTATTAACAGTTGGTGTTCCAATTAATTTACCTAAAACTAAAGCAAAAGCTTTACCCGAAGATCAAAAACCTTTATCTATAACTATTAATAAAGAAGAAAAAATATTTGTTCAAGATACAGAAATTGATATAGAAAAATTAGTACCAAAATTAATTTCAATATCAAAAAATAGAAGTGATAAAAAAATTTTTATAAGAGCAGATGAAGTTTTATCATATGGAAAAGTTGTTGAAGTAATGGCAGTGATTACATCTGCTGGATTTAATAAAATTGCCCTTGTTACAGATTTTGAAACAAAAAAAAAATAAATGTTCATAAATAATTTTATTTTTGTCCCTTTAAAAAAAGAAGTTTTAGAAAAAAAGAATTATCTTTTAATATCTGTAAGTCTTCATTTGTTTATAATTTTACTTTTTTATTATGGATTACCTAATTTATTTAGATATAGATCAGAGTTTTTACCTCCTCTGCCAATAGAGATCGTAAATATTTCTGATAAAACTGTTGCTCCAAAAATAAATTTTAAAAAAACATCTGATGATAATAAAAATAAAACTAATTATCTTAATCAAGAAAATATTAAATATGATAATCAAGATTTAACAAATAAACAAAATTTAGATGCAGAAGAAGAGGTTGGTGATAAAGTAATAAAGAAAAAAAAAATAGTTAAATTAAAAGAAATCAAAAAGAAACCTAATCAGCTTCAAAGTGTTCTTAAATCTATCGAACAGGTAAAAAAAGATTTAAGCGATAAAAAAGAAAAAAATAAAAAAGATGTTAAAAAAGATGAAAAAGCAACGCCAACAAAATTAGGATTGAATTTAACAATAAGCGAGATAGATGCTGTAAGAAGACATTTTGAGAAATGTTGGAATATCCCTTCAGGTGCAAGAGAAATAGGTAATTTAGCCTCTGAAATTAAAGTAAGATTCAATAAAGATGGTAATGTTGTTGATGCAAGAATAGTTAATATTTCGCGTATGAAAAGAGATAATTTTTATAGAACTGCTGCAGAAAGTGCTTTAAGAGCAGTATTAAATCCTAGATGTCAAAATGCACCATTACCAAAAGATAAATTTGACAAATGGAAAAATTTAACTTTAAATTTTGATCCAAAAAGTATAATTGGTTATTAGTAATTTTTTTTTTTAAATTAATTGAAATATATATATAAAATAATTTGTTTGCTATTTTTCTTTGTATTCTTTTACAAAATTTCTTATGCAGAACTTAAAATTGATATAACTTCTGGATATACAGAACCCACTCCTATTGGTATTAATGAATTTATTGGTACTAATGATGAAGAAAAAGCAGTAGCAAAACAAATATCAAATTTAGTTATTGCAGATTTGAATAATAGTGGACTTTTTAAAGTTATTGATCCAAAAGCTTATATACAAAAAATTACTAGTCCTAATGTTGTTCCAAAATTTGGAGATTGGAGAGTAATAAATGCTCAAGCTTTAATTGTTGGTGCAACAACATTTGCAGCTAATGGTAATATTAAAATTGAATTTAGACTTTGGGATGTTTTTGCGGAACAGCAAATGGCCGGTTGGTCATTCAGTACTGCAAGGAGTAATTGGAGGCAAATTGCTCATAGAATAGCTGATAAAGTATATGAAAGATTAACAGGAGAAATAGGTTATTTTGATACTAGAATAGCATATATAGCTGAAAGTGGACCTTCTAAAAAAAGAATTAAAAGATTAGCTATCATGGATCAAGATGGAGCAAATCATCGTTTTTTAACTGATGGAAATAATTTAGTTTTAACACCAAGATTTTCTCCTTCACAACAGGAATTAACTTATCTGTCTTATATTGGAAGAATACCTAGTGTTTATTTATTAGATATTGAAACTGGCATACAGGAAATAGTGGGTGATTTTCCAGGCATGACTTTTGCTCCTAGATTTTCGCCATTTGGTGAAGAAGTAATCATGTCTTTAGCTGCTGAAGGTAATTCTGATATATATACCTATAATCTTAAAACAAATATAAGAAAACAATTAACTAGTTATCGAGGGATTGATACTTCACCTTCATATTCTCCTAATGCTAAAAAGATCGCTTTTAATTCAGATAGAGGCGGTTCTCCTCAATTATATGTAATGACTAATAAAGGAAAAAAAATTAAACGAATTAGTTTTGGAAAAGGACACTATTCAACACCTGTGTGGTCCCCAAGAGGTGATTACATTGCTTTTACTAAATTTTATAATAAAACATTTTATATTGGAATTATGACACCCGATGGTAAAGGAGAAAGAGTAATTGCTAAAGGTTTTTTAGTTGAGGGCCCTACTTGGACACCAAACGGGAGAATGATTGCATATACAAAAAAAGATTATCCGGTTAATAAAAAAGAGGGTAAAACTAGAATTTTTTTAATTGATGTTACAGGTTATCATGAAAAAGAACTTATTACCCCTTTAGAGGCATCTGACCCTGCTTGGTCGCCTTTATTAAATTAAAAAAAAAGTAAAAAAATAACTTGTAACATTTTGTCTCAACATTATAATTTAAAAAAATAACAAATATTAAATTATGCATAGATTTAGATTATTTTTAGTTTTTATATTTTCTGCTTTTCTATTTAGCTGCGCAGCTCAAAAGTCTGGTGTTGAGGACGTATCTACAGGTTTATATGAAAAAGGTGGTATGTCTTACTTAGATGCAGATGGTACTGTTCCAGCAAAAATTTATTTTGATTATGACTCATATTTATTAGATTCAATTGCAGAAGGCACGTTAGATTTACAAGTAACTTGGATGGATCAAAACCCATCAAAATATATTCTTATTGAAGGGCATTGTGATGAAAGAGGTACTCGTGAATATAATTTAGCATTGGGTGAACGAAGAGCAAATGCTGTAAGAGAATATTTGGCATCAATGGGAATAGCTGAAGATAGATTAAATATTGTTTCTTATGGAAAAGAAAGACCTGATCTTGAAGGGTCTTATGATGATGCTTGGACAAAAAATAGAAGATCTGTTACTACTCTAGACGTCGATAGATAATATTTTATTCATTTCTTTAAATTTATAGTAATCTGATTATATTTATAAGTAGATATACTTTGTATTATCAATCAAAAAATAAAAAACGATGATGAATATAAAACTTATTTTTTCAAAAATTTTATTAATCTTATTTTTTTTTACTTCTAACTTATATTCAGTAGATGAATTTGATATTAATTTGCTTACAGAAAAAATAAATAGATTGGAAGAAGAGATTTCTGATTTACAAAAAAATTTGTATGCTCCAGATGATCAATCTTTAGTTAAAGAGGATAAAAAAAAAGTTTCTCCTAAATATCAAAGACGTGTAAATCAATTAGAAAATAATTTAACTAAAATGAATGGGAGATTTGAAGAAATATTTTTTAGAATTGATCAATTAGAAGAAAAAATTAATAGAATTAATTCTGATGTAGATCTTAGATTATCTAATAAAGATAATAACACCGGTGGTCTTCCAATAGGTGAAAGAGATAGGTCAGATGAAGTTGATACTATTGCGTATCCAAAAAATACATCTAATGTAGATTCAACTGGGGGAGATACCGAAATATTAGGAACTATTAAAAATCAATCTAAAGAAAATGAGGCAATTGAAATAGCTAAAAATTTTCAATCTGCTGATAGTCTTTACGATTATGGAAAAGATTCTTTGAGAAATTTAAATTATTTTAATGCAGAACAAGCATTTAAAGGTTTTATAAAGAAATTTCCTAATGATTTAAAAATGCCAGATGCATATTACTGGCTAGGAGAATCTTTATTTGTTAGAGAAATGTACCCAGATGCAATATTAGCTTATGGAGAAGTTTTAAAAAAATATAAAAAACATAATAGAGCATCAGGTAGTTTGTTAAAAATTGGTTTATCATTTTCATATTTAGACAAAAAAAAAGAGTCGTGTGATGCTTTACAAAAAATTGTAAAACAATATCCTGATACTGAACAAGATATCTTAAAGAAAACTAAATATTTAATAAATGAGAATAAATGTTAAAAAAAAATTTTAGAATTAAAGAATTTTTTTTTAAAGAAATGGAACTGTTGGGGCCATATGAAAATAAACCTCATATTGCTGTCGCTGTATCAGGAGGAAGTGATAGTTTATGCTTATTAATGTTAGCAAAAAAATGGGTAAAAAAAAATAATGGTAAAATAACTGCACTTGTCGCTAATCATCAATTAAGATCAGAAAATGAAAATGAATGTGTTGAATTAAAAAAATTTTTTAAAAAAAATAATATTGAAAATTTTTTTTTTGATTGGTCAGAAAATAATAATAAAAAAATTGCTATTCAAGAAAGAGCAAGAAATTTTAGATATAAAAAATTTGAAAATTGGTGTTATAAAAATAATGTTTTTTATTTACTTGTAGGACATCATTTTGATGATCAAAAAGAAACTTTTTTAATAAGATTAAATAAAAATAGCAATAGTTATGGCTTAGCTTGTATGTCAAAAGTTTTATTTAAAAAAAAAATAAAAATTTTAAGACCAATGCTTAATTTCAAAAAAGAAGATATTTTAAAATATTTAAAAGAAAAAAAAATTAATTGGTTTGAAGATTCTTCAAATAACAATCCTAAGTATTTAAGAAATAATTATAGAAAAATCTTACCTAAATTAATAGAAAATGGTTTATCTGATAAAGTCTTAGAAAAAATTCTTGATAGAGCTAAAAAAAAAAGAAAACAAGTTGAAGAAAATGTTACAAAGTGGCTCATAAAAAATGTAGAAATTGATAATTTGGGCTATGCTTTATTAAATTTTTATAATTTAAAAAAATTAAATAAAAATAATTTTATATTTGTTATTAGTAGAATTACAAATATTATTTCTGGTTCAAAATATCCTGCAAAATCAAAATATATTTTAAATTTTTATAAAAAATTAATATCAAAAAAATTTTTTAAACCATTTAATTTTGGTGGATGTCATTTTTTTTTATTAAAAAATAAATTGGTTATTTGCAGAGAAATTATAAAAAAAAACAAGATAAATTTTAATTTACAATTTGATAGCCTTTTTTGGGATAATAGATATGAAATTAATTCTACAAAAAAGAAAATGATGTTAATTAGGAAAGAAATCGGTAAAACTTTTTTTATTAAACAATTACAATTAAAAGGTTGGGAAGAAATTATTTCTAAAAGAAAAGATATTAAAAAAAAAATAAATACGCCAAATAAAATAATTTTATCATTACCAACAATAAAAAACAAAAAAAATGAAATTTTATCAGTTCCTCATTTAAAGTATTTTTTAGATATTAAAAATAAAAAGAGATTCTCAAATATACATTTTATTTTTAAACCAACTATGGCATTATCAAATAAATAATTTACAATTGACATTGTTCTTGTAAAAAAAAATATTAAATATATTAATATGAAAAATATTAAAAAAAACTTTTTAATTTGGTTGATTATAGGATTTATATTATCTTCTTTTTATAATTTTTTCACTAATTCAAATTCATCAAATAGAGTTCAAAATATTGCTTTTTCAGATTTCTTAGATGAAGTAGAAAAAGATAATGTTCTTGATGTTAACATAAAAGGGGATTTAATTAATGGTAATTTAGCTGACGGTAAAAAATTTAAGACATATACTCCTTATGACCCCAATTTAATAGAAAAATTATCTAACAAAAATGTTAAAATTAATGTTGAACCAATGAGTACTACGGGTTCTTCTTTTTTTAATATAATTTTATCATGGTTTCCTATGCTTTTATTGATTGGAGTTTGGCTATTTTTTATGCGTCAAATGCAGTCAGGAAGTGGAAAAGCACTAGGTTTTGGTAGATCTAAAGCAAAAATGTTAAATGAAAAAACTGACAAAGTTACTTTTAAAGATGTTGCTGGTATAGATGAATCTAAGAATGAATTAGAAGAAGTAGTTGAGTTTTTAAAGGATCCTTCAAAATTTCAACGTCTTGGTGGTAAAATTCCTAAAGGTGTATTACTTATTGGCCCTCCAGGTTGTGGAAAAACACTTTTAGCAAGAGCTGTTGCAGGAGAAGCTGGAGTTCCTTTTTTTACTATTTCAGGGTCTGATTTTGTTGAAATGTTTGTTGGGGTAGGTGCGTCTAGA
>CAYOOR010000010.1:0-4720 GCA_964405695.1 uncultured Alphaproteobacteria bacterium | reverse complement strand
CAATTTCAACAATTAAATATTTTTGTTGTATATTTTTTTTATTAAAATTTATCTTTATATTTTGTTGTTTTTTTTTTTCTTTTTCATTATTATTTTTTTTTTCTACATTATCTTTTTTTTTTATATCTAATAAATTTTCTTCATAAATATTTTCTTTACCTAACGCAATATTTTCTTCTAAATTCTCTTTATTATCTTTAAAATTAATTTTTAAAATTTTATTTCTTTCTTTGATAGTCAAATCAGAAACAATTTTAATTTCAACCAGTCCAACATTACTTATATCAAGAAAATCAGCAGCTCTTTTAGATAATTCAATTATTCTAAAATTATTTTTAGGCCCCCTACTATTAACTCTTATATTAATTGAATATCCATTCTTTAAATTAGTTACTCTTACTATAGTAGGTAATGGTAATGTCTTATGTTTTGCTAAAATTTTATTATTTGAAAAAAATTCACCATTTTTTGTTTTTTTTTCTTTTTTTCCTTTATATACAGATGCAATACCAATCTCATTATATTGCATATTATTTTTTGGGTAATACCATTTACCTTTAATTTTATATGGTTTTTCAAGAAAATATTTAATGGTTGCTTTGTTATTTGCAAAAACTTGATTGTAATTTATAAATAAGAAAAAAAAAATTATAATTCTTAACATATTTATTTAATTGAAATTGAATCTGATAATTTTCCAACAGCAATAGCAAAATAATTAGATGTATTCCATCTTAATATTCTTTTAAAATTTTTGTAAACAAGAAAATATCTTTTTTTATCATTATCTTTAATCATTATTAAATATGCATAAATATTTTTTTTGGGCAAATCAGTTCCATCAATTCTTCTTACTCCTAAATTCTGCCATTCATTTACTTTTTTTTTATTTTTTAAATTTAGTTTGCTAGAATCTAAATTGAAATCATTATTAACTGTAACTTCCCTGCCCCAGGTTTCATTGTTATTCCATTTTAAATTAGCTAAATAATTAGCAGCAGATGCAAGCGCGTCTTCTTTTGATCCCCAAATATCTTTTTTTCCATCATTATTATAATCTTTTGCATAATTTAAAAAACTCGAAGGCATAAATTGAGTTTGACCCATAGCACCAGCCCAAGATCCAACCATATTTTCATAGTTAATATGTCCTTGATCAATAATTTTAAGAGCGTTTATTAGTTCTTTAGAAAAATATTTACTTCTTCTGCCATCGTATGACAAAGTTAATAAAGAATCGATTACTGGGAATCCTCCTGTTACTCTTCCAAAATCTGTTTCTATACCCCACAAAGCAACAATAAATCTTGGTTGAACATTATATTTACTAGAAATTTTATTTAACAAATCCCAATTTTCTCTAATTTTTCTTATGCCCTTTTTTTTTCTATTTTTGGTAACAACATTACTTAAATATTTTGATAAAGTAAGAGTAAATTCAGGCTGTTTTCTATCAAGTTCAATGATTCTAGGTATAATTTTTGCTTTATTTAGGGAATTATCAATAGTTTGTTGGGAAATACCCTCATTTAAAGCTCTTGTTTTAAAATTTTCAAGCCAAATATTAAAATCTGTAGAATCTTCAGCATAAGAATAGTTGATACATGTGAAAAAAAGCAAAACTAATATGTAATATTTTAATCTCATTATTGTTTTTTTTATTTAAATAAGTATTAGTATAATTTTCCATTTATTTTATTCTATAAGTAAATAAAGGATGGGTGCCTGAGTGGTTGAAAGGACTGGTCTTGAAAACCAGCAAGGGTTTTTGCTCTTCGTGGGTTCGAATCCCACCCCATCCGCCAATAAAATTAATAAAAATATGGATAATAAAAATCAAATTATCATAGATAACTATTCAAGAATAAATTCATCAATATATGAAAACAGAATCAATAAAAATTTTTTATATGGGAACGAAACAAAAAAATTTGTTCAAAAATTAAATATAAAAGATGAAAATATTTTAATTGCTGATATCGGTTGTGGAACAGGATTTGTTTTTGAAATAATTCTTAAAGAATTAAAACTTAAAAATATTAAACTTGTAGGAATAGATCCAGCGATAGGTATGTTAAAAGTAGCTAAAAAAAAAATAAAATCAAAAAATATAAATTTTATAGAAGGTAGTTTTGAAAATATTCCCTTAAAAAATAAATCAGTTGATAAAATTATATCTACTCTAGCTCTTCATTGGGTTACATCATTAGATGAAGCTTTGAAAGAAATGAAAAGAGTAATGAAAAAAAATGGCTGTATCAATATTCTTATGATTGAAAAAAATGATGGTAGAAAATTTAAAAGGACAATTTATAAAATAATGAAGAAATATCTATCTATTAAACAAATTATTAGCGCAGCAAAATTATTAAACAGAATTACTAATAAAGATCTTAATAAGAAATTTTCTAAATATTTTGATTTAAAAAAAGATTATAATTTAAAAATAATATTAAAAAAAAAAAAAATTTATGGTTCTTGTGAAGAACATATAAAATGGTGGAAAGCTCGTTCTTTACAAATAATTTCAGAAGTAAAAAATAAAAAATTGTTTATAAATGATTTAAAAAAAGAATTAAAAAAATCTAATACAAGTAAAGGAATTCCTTTTGATTTGAAATTGTTAGAAATTAATCTAAATAAAAAAAATTAAATTATTTTATTATATCAAGAGAATATCCTGAAGATCTGACTGTTCGTATTAAATCTTTTGTACCATCTATATTAATATTCTTTCTTAATCTTCTTATGTGTACATCGACAGTTCTTGGTTCAACATTCACATCACCCCATATCTTATCAAGTAATTGATCACGTGAAAAAACTTTACCTGGGTTTTCCAAAAATAATCTTAATAAATCAAATTCTTTTGGATTTAATTTTACAGTAGCACCTTCTCTTTTAACTCTGTGAGTTTTTAAATTCATTGTTAGAGTTTTTTTATAAGTTAATTCATCATCTAAATTTGATGGATTACTTCTACGTAATAAAGCATTAACTCTTGCTAATAATTCTAATTGTGAAAAAGGTTTAGTAATATAATCATCAGCTCCAGTATCTAAAGCTCTTAATTTATCTTCCTCTTCACCTTTTGCAGTTAAAAATATAATAGGAGTTTTTTTTAAACCTTTAGTAGTTCTTATTTGTCTACATATTTCTAAACCAGACATATTTGGTAACATCCAATCTAATAAAACAAGATCAGGTTTTATACTTTCGGCTTGAAATAATGCATCTTCTCCATCTGACACACAATCTACCTTAAATCTTTTTTTTTCAAAAAAAGTTTTTAAAACTAGAGATAGTCTCTCCTCATCCTCTATAAGAAGTATTCTTGGTTGCATATTATTTTTTTGAAATTAATTTAGCTTTTTTAAAGATATTTGTTATATCAGTCTTATATTTTTTGTGTTTTGCATATGTTTTCATTTGATCACTAGGAATTTTAGTTGCTATATGATTTCCTGTAACATAATAATAAATCATTTCACAAATATTTTGAGTATGATCACCAATTCTTTCTAAATTTTTAGCTACGCTCAAAATTTGACTACAACTAGCAATATTTCTTGGATCTTCCAACATATACGTAAGCGTTTCTCTGAACAAAATATCATAATATTTATTTGTTTCTGCTTCCTTTAACCATAATTTTTTTGCTTTAGCAGAATCTTCATCATTATATGCATTAATAACTTTTCTAAAATTTGAATCTACTGCATTGAATAAATTATCAATTGATAAAACTGTCTGATTTTGTGGCATTTTACTTAACCATCTTGAAGCCTTTCCAATATTTTTTGATTGATCTCCAATTCTTTCTAAATCAGATGCGATTTTCAATGATGATATAACATATCTTAAATCGTTAGCAAATGGTTGGCGTAAAGCAAACATTTTTACTGCTAAATCAAGTAATTCTTCATGTAATTGATCAATTTCTTTATCTCTTGCAACTACTCTTTCTGCTAAAACATTGTCTCTTTCTATTAAAGATTGATATGAATATGATAATTGTGATTCAACTAAACCAGCAATTTTATTAATACGGTCTTTGATGTGATCTAAATCATTATCAAAATCTTTAACAATATGTTTTTCTACCATGATGATAATATAATAATTTATTTAACCATATCTACCAGTTATATAACCCAATGTTTGTTTTTGTTTTGGTTTTGTAAAAATAGTTTCAGTATCTGAGAATTCAATAAGTTTACCAAGATGGAAAAAAGCTGTTTTTTCAGAAACTCTAGCAGCTTGTTGCATATTATGAGTAACAATAATAATAGTTCTTTTTTCTTTTAATTCGTCAATTAGTGCTTCTATAACAGCTGTTGCTACTGGATCAAGAGAAGAACAAGGTTCGTCCATTAAAATTACTGAAGGATCTACAGCAATAGCACGAGCAATACATAATCTTTGTTGTTGTCCGCCTGACAAACTTGTCCCAGATTCTTGTAATCTGTCTTTAACCTCATCAAAAAGCCCTGCTTCTTTTAAACTTTTTTCAACAAGTTCATTCTCTTCCTCTTTAGAATTAACTAAACCATGAAGTTTTGGAGCATATAATATATTATCATAAATAGATTTTGGAAAAGGATTTGTTTTTTGAAAAACCATTCCAATACTAGATCTTAATTTGACTAAATCTATTTTTGAATAATAAATATCTTGTCCATCTAAAAATATATTACCTTCCACATTACAGTTATCTATT
>CAYOOR010000009.1:0-8263 GCA_964405695.1 uncultured Alphaproteobacteria bacterium | reverse complement strand
GCAGATGTTTTTTGAGATACAACATCTTTAGCTTTTGGTTCAACTTTGATATCTCTTTCAATGGATTCCTTTACAGCTTGATAATTGTAATCATATATTTTTTGATCACTTTTTGCATCCCAATGAATAAAAACACCAACTGAAACGAAAACATCATCAGCTTCTCCAGATGGAATTGTTCCATCTTCAACTGAATCAGCAACAGCTCTTGCAACAGCAGCTTGCGCTGGACCAAACATTTGAACGGCTTGTTTAGCACCTTTTATAGTTACTTTATTAAACATAACTGTATTAGGTTTACATGGAAGATTTGGAGCTACAACTGCAAGTAATGATGTAAATCCATCTTTATTATTTGTTAAAGTATTACAAAATGCAGATTCTGCTGCACTACCTCTTGGTCCGATAATAAGATCAATATGAGCTACTTCATTACCATCACCAACAAGAGATTCTCCTACTAGCACTTTATTAATTTTGGCCATTATCCCTCCTAATTTAAATAAATTTTTAAAAAACATGACACAGTGATTAAATACTACATGTTAATGATATTTTATAAATTTATCTAGAGTTTTTTTATTGTTTTTTTGTCACTAATTCCAAAAAAAGAGTTGCCACTGATAAATCAGCCATTGTACCTGGGTTGATATGTTTAGATTTTAATTTTTTGTCAAAAAATAGTAATTTTTTTTTAATTTTGGTTAATTTATTGTTACTTTTAAGTAAATTATAATAATTTTTTGCTTCATTCCTCACTTTTTTGGCAGTTTTTATACCATTTTTTCGAATTATATGTGAATCATTATATTTTTTAAGAAAATTTAAATAAACTGCAGTTAATGCCCATTCAATTTTGCCCCATTTTTTATAAAATTTTTTATAGGTAGGTATTCCAGTATTTATAATATCTTTATATCCGTTATAGTATTGTTTTGATATTAAGTCTTTATTCTTAGCAAATTTCATTGCTTTATATAACTTTATTTTTGGTAATTCATTAACATCATATTTTTTTGAATGCCCCAATCCACCTGGAGCAATTAATGAAATTGCCCTATAAATATCAATTGAATTATTTATATCTTGTTTTTTTATTAATGATTTGATTTTTGTTATTATTTTTTTTTTACTTATTAAACCTTCCTTTTCTATAACTGTAATTATCGGAGCTAACATTAATATTATTCCTAAATTTGTATTTTTCTTAATTTTATTTTTAACTTCCTTTGCAGAAAAAAAAATTTTTTTTCCAAGATTAAATTTTTTTTTTGTTAATGATCTTGATATTATTAAACTAGATTTTAAAAAATCTTTTGTATTCATGTCAAAACTTTTAGAAAATTTATGAACATTCCCAGGTTTTAAAGATTTCATTTCAATATCACATGCAAATTTTATTTGCTTTTTTAATAATTTCTTTATTTCTAAATTATTCATTTATTTATTTTTGATATAAAAGCTTTTGCTAAAATATAAGCAATACTTTTTTTAGTTACTTTTTGTAATGCTCTCCATGCTGGAATACTATTTATTTCTAACACTTTTAATTTTTTATTTTTATTTCTTATAAGATCAATACCGGCATAATTTGCACTTACAATTTTAGATGCTTTAATTGATATTTCTTTTATATCTTTGTCAATTTTCAAATTAAATGGTTTACCACCTTGTCCTATATTTGTTATGCTTTTTTTATTTTTTCTTATCATTGAGGCAATAATTTTATTATTACAAACAAGGATTCTATAATCTTGCCATTCTTTTTTTGATTTTATTTTTATATCTTCATATTTTTGTAAATAATAAACTTGTTCTTTTTTAGCACTTAAACTTTTATTTTTTATAATTTCCAAATCTTTTCCTTGTGATCCAAACAAAGGTTTCCAAATAATTTTTTTTTTTTTTTTTATCAAATTTTTTAAAATTTTTTTAGCTATTTTTAAATTTTCGGGAACCCATGTGTCAGGCGTATTAATTTTTTTATTACTTAAAAGAAATGTTGTCATAGATTTGTCAGTTGATTTTTCAATACAGTTAATATCATTAAATAAAACTACTTTTAATTTTTTTAATATGTGAAGTATTGTTAATCTTCGGGTAATTTGTTGAAATGTACCTTTTCCTATAGTTCTTATAAAACATCCATGTGGTAAATAATTTTTAAATCCGGGTATAAAAATATTATTTTTATATTTTGTATCTATAAAACAATCATTTAATGATAGACAAGAAACTTTACATTTTAATTTTTTTAATTCTTTTTTTAATTGATTACTATGCCAATCATGTGAATCTGAAAAAATAACTACATGCTTATTTTTTTTCATAACTAAAAGATTTATTTATTAGATCATTATTTAATTTACCTTCTTCAAAAATCTTACCTGTATCTATTGAAGTTATAATAATTTTTCCAGGGCTAAATAAATTTGGGTCTATTGCATAAAAATCTCCTTTATAATTTTTGAAAATTTCTGCAAAAGGTTTTCCATAATCTTTGGAAGATGTGCTAGGAAGATTTTTTGCTAAATTTTGTATTTGTTCATCTGTTCCCTTAACTTTTAGTTCAACATTACCTCCATATAAAATTGCATCATTTGTTCTACCCATAGATGTAATAAAGTCTTTAGAAATAGGAGGGATAGGAGCAGAACCACAAACTTCAATAACATTCTCAAGTGGAAATTTTAATGTATGTAGTTTGTGCAAACCTACTTCACTTACGCGAGATACAATTTGTATTATGCCAGAAATACTTGTTGTAGGAGTTAGTATTAAAATTATATTTTTAGCATTAGTTTTACAATCATTTGATATTTTTTCTATTATTTCCTTTGGTGGAATTTTATCAACTTCCATTACCAAATATATAAATTCACATTGATCTTTATAATTTAATTCTTTAAATAAATCCTCTCTTCTTGCAATTGCTCTGCCTGGTCCTGAAGCTAAAGCATAAAAATCTTTATAAGATAAATTCCAACCAGCATATTGACTAGCTAAGCATGATATAACAGGGTGTGAAGTAGAAACTTTAGTTTCTAGTGGCCATTTAGAAAAAGTTTTAGTTTTTTCTAAATTTATATTACCTAAACCACCCATGCAAATTTCTGCAATTAATTTTCCAGCTTCTTTACTTCCTTTAATTTCTATTCCTGCATCAATAATTGTGCAATTTGATGGTCCTTTTTTAATTAAAACATTAAATTCTTTAGAATTATTAATTAATTTATTTACTAATTCTTTAACAAGGTTTGAAACACTTAAATTAGAATTCATAAATTTTATTTAAAATTATTTTTTTATTTCTTGAGCAATTTTGTATGCTTCTCTAAAATCTAGAAATACAGGTTTATCAGTACTACACATTAATTTTAATAATTTGTGTTGAACCTGTGCTTTTATTTGACCAACAGCTAAAGCTCCAATGCCTAAAACATTTGTATTTTTAATTTTATCTCCATTTGAATTAACTTCTAAACCCTCAATTCCTGAAGGGGGAACTGCATTTACATCTGATACAACTTTTAAATTTTTAGCATTCTTAAAATGTTTCAGTAATAAAGCTTCTTTACCTGCAGCAGCAGCACATAAAATAATATCAGCATCTTCTGACATTTTTATTTTTTCTTCGTCTGTAATACCCATAATAGCTTCTAAATTTACATTATATTTTTTTTTATATTCATTAACTCTTTTATTTATTGGATCAACAGCTCCATCTCTATGAATAATCATTCCTACTTTAGCACCTTCTTGTGCAGCGATAACAGCACATGCACCGCCAACAATACCTTTAGCTCCAACTATTTGTATTTTTTTATTTTTTAAATCAGTTTTAAATTCATTTAATAATGCATTTTTAACGCTAGCAATCATTGCTGCAGCTGTTGTAAAAGATCCAGCGGGATCAGCAAAAACTGAAATTTCAAAAGGTGGAACCATAGCTTTTTTTGCTGTTTCAAGCATTTCAATTGCTTCTTCCGCATCTTCCCCTGCAATAAATAGTCCTGTTTTTTTACAATCGTTTGGATGTCTAGAAAAAACAATATCTTGAACTAAATCAGATATATCTTCTATTGTAATATTTGTATAAGTAGCGACATTATCGAATCCTGCATCATAAGCCATGTTAATATCAAAAGGACTAACAATTTTTGTAGGACTTAATGCATGTAAAATAAAAGTTTTTTCTTTTTTCATTATTTTAATAATGTATTAGCACCAATATTTCTACCAGAGCATATTATAAATTTTATATCATTACAATCATCAAATTTTTTTTCAAATTTATATTTAATTTTTTTTGCATTTTCATAATTACAAAAAAAAGCAAATCCAGTAGGCCCCCAAGACGTTTGTCCATAACCTAATATTTTTTCTTTTTTTAAAGAAAAAAGTATTTTTGAAATTATTTTATTTGAATATTCCCCACCTTGCTCTGAATAAAAGAAATTACTCATATAATTTTGTACTTTTGTTATAGATTTTGAAAATATATTAAATTTTTTTTTTTCTAATGAATTATAAATATTAGAAATAATTTTATTGTTTATAGTTTTTTTTTGATTTGATTTTAATAATTTTTGAAAGGATTTTTTTTCCTTTATTCCAAACAATCCCCTACCTTTATATTGTATTAATAATATTTTCCATTCTTTTGGAAATTTAATATTTTGATATAAAAATTTTTTTTTTGTATCTTGTTTTTTATCAATTATAAAACCTCCCTTAATAAAACTTTTAATTCCTATTAATGATCTATTACCTCGTCCCATTTTTCTTGCAATTTCCAAAGTATTAATTTTTAAATTTTTTAATTTTGATATCCCAGTTCCAATAGCTAACGCTAATTGTGTTCCAGATCCTAAACCAATATGTTGAGGTGTAACTTGTTTTATATTTATATAAAAATTAGGTTTAATTTTAACTTTTTTGCAAAATTTTTTTATAAAAATACTAGCTCTTTTAGTTTCATACCCTTTAATATGCAATTTATGATAATTCTTAATATCAATAACAGTTTTAAATTTATTAATTGTAAGTCCTAAACCACCAAAAGATTCTTTATTTTTTTTATTTAAATCAAGAAATCCAAAATGCAATCTTGCAAATGAGATAATTTGTAGAGATTTTTTTTCTTTTATCATGTAAGTTTTGATTTATTTCATAATTCTTTTAATTAAGATAATATATATTTTTTTAATTCTTAATTAATTTTTTTTAACGTGAGGAGTTATTATGAGTAAAAATGATAAAGTTTATAGCCAAGTAGAAATAAAAGATAGATTAAAAAAAGAACTACCCTTATGGATACTTGAAAATAATTGGATCAAAAGAAAATATAAAACTCAAAATTGGAAATCTACTTTAATGGTTATTAATACCGTAGGCCATTTAGCTGAAGCTGCATGGCATCATCCTGATATTACAGCATCCTATGCTTGGGTAGAGGTTCGTTTAACTAACCATGCTGCAAAAGGCGTTACAGATAAAGATTTTGAACTTGCAAAAAAAATAGAAAATACCATTCAATGGGACCCATCTAAGGAAAAAGGTTCTTTAGAAGGAACTCCTAAGGAAGATCAAAGATTTTCCTATATAAAATACGATAAATAATTTTATTTTTTTTTATATGAAAAATATAAATTTTACCTGCCCGTTTTGCTCTTTACTGTGTGATGATGTTCAATTAGAAATTAAAAAAAATAACTTTAAACCAATAAATTCAGGATGTTCTCTTTTAATTAATTCATTAAAAAAAAAGATTAGCGATCAATTCTCAAGAGTTTATGGTAAAAAAACTAATATTTCTGAAGCAATTACTGAATTATCTTTATTGATAAAAAAAAGTAAATCTACACTATTTGCTGGAATGGGCACTGATATTAAAGGAACAAAAGCGGCGCTCACTATTATTGATAAATATAAATGTATTGTTGACCATTTTTCTGGTGATAGTTATTCAAAGAATTTAAAGAGCATGCAGGAAACTGGAGGTTTTTTTTTAACTTTATCAGAATTAAAAAATAGAGCAGATACTGTTATTATATTTCAATCATCAGGAGAAGAACTTCCTAGATTGTTTGAAAAATATATTTTTCCAAAAAAAACAATAAATAATTTAAAAAAAAGGAAAGTTATTTTTATTGGTACTAAAGCTCCACAATTTTTTTATAAAAATAAAAAAAGAATTAATTTTGAATTTATAAAATTAGATTCTATTAATTTATTAAATCTTATATCTACTATTAGAAATTCTATTAATTTTGAAACGAAAGATGAAAAAGACAAAAGAATTTTGTATTTATTAGATATTTTAAAAAAAACAAATTATGGATCTATCTTATGGAATGCTTCAGAACTTCAAAATGATATAAGCGATGTAATAATAAATGAAATAAATCTATTAATTCAAGATTTAAACAAATTTACAAGATTTTCTGGTTTATCATTATCAGCATCTGATCATGTTTTAACAGTTAACGAAGTTTTGTTATGGCAAACAGGTTTTCCAATTAGAACCAGTTTTGCAAATGGTTTTCCTGTACATGATATTGATCAATTTTCAACAAAAAAATTAATAGATAATAAAGAGATAGATTTGGTTGTATGGATAAATTCTTTTAATGAAAAAAGTATTGTTATTAACAAAAAAATCAAAAATGTTTTATTTGGTATTCCTTCGCATCCTCAGAAAAATAATGTAGATATTTTTATACCTGTAGGTACACCGGGATTAGATCACAATAGCCATTTGTTAAGAGTGGATAAAGTAGTTTCAATGCCATTAAAAAAAATCAGAAATATTTCACTACCAAGTGTTGATCAAATTTTGGATAAAGTAAAAGAAGGAGTTACTGATGATAACTAAATTAAAAAATGCAAGAATTTATGATCCAATTAATAAAATTAATGGAAAAGTTAAAGATTTATATATAAAAAATCAACATATTGTTGATAAGCCCAAAAGCGGTGAAAAAATATCGAGAACAATTAATCTAAAAAATAAAATTATTATGGCTGGTGGAATAGATATTCATAGCCACATTGCTGGAGGGAAAGTTAATCTTGCCAGATTATTATTACCAGAAGAACATAGAAAACATCTATATCAATCCACAGAAAATTTAAGATCTGGTTCAGGATTAGGAACTTGTAGCTCATTTCATATAGGTTATAAGTATGCCAAATTAGGTTATTGTGCGGTTTTTGAACCTGCAGTACTTCCATCTAATGCAAGATCTGCGATTATTGAAATGTCAGATATACCTTTTGTTGATAAAGGAACATACACAGTTTTAAGTAATGATGATTTTTTATTAAAGTTAATACAAAAAAGAATAAGTCAGAAAAAAATTAATGACTATGTTTCTTGGATACTTAATTCAACAAAAGGACTAGGTATTAAAATCGTAAATCCAGGAGGTATTAATGCTTTTAAATTTAATCAAAGAGAACTCGATCTAGATGAAAAAAATAAAAAATATGGAATTACACCTAGATCTATATTAAAGGTTTTAACTAAATCCTTAATTGATTTAAAAGCTCCGCATCCCATACATGTTCATGGATGTAATTTAGGAGTTCCTGGTAATGTTAATACTACAATAAAACAAATTAAAGCAGTTGAAGGTAAGCCTATGCATTTAACTCATATTCAATATCATTCATATGATAATAAAGGAGATAGAAAATTTTCATCTGGAGCAAGTCTTTTAGCCGAAAATATAAACAAGCAAAAAAATATTACCTGCGATGTCGGGCAAATTATGTTTGGCCAAACAGTAACAGCATCAGCTGATACAATGAGCCAATATAAAAATCATCATTTTGCTCGTCCAAAAAAATGGATATGTGCTGATATTGAATGTGATGCTGGTTGTGGCATAGTTCCATTTGAATACCAAGATAAAAATTTTGTCAATTCTCTTCAATGGGCTATAGGACTTGAGTTATTTTTATTAATTCAAGATCCTTGGAGAATTTATTTAACCACAGATCATCCTAATGGTGCGGCATTTACTGCTTATCCTAAATTAATAAAATTATTAATGGATAAATCCTATAGGGATAGTGAATTTGAGAATATTAATAAACAGGCTCAAAAAAGTTCTGTATTAAGTAATTTAAAAAGAGAATATAGTCTTTATGATATTGCTATTCTTACAAGAGCTGGCCCTGCAAAAGTTTTAGGTTTAACTAATATTGGACATTTAGGTGTTGGTGCTAAAGCAAACATAACAGTTTATAATAATAA
>CAYOOR010000008.1:0-2832 GCA_964405695.1 uncultured Alphaproteobacteria bacterium | reverse complement strand
AGTTGGGGATCCATTTACTGAAAAACTTGTAATGGAGGCTTGTCTTGAATTGATGCAAACAAATACAATAGTTGCAATCCAGGATATGGGGGCCGCTGGCTTAACTTGTTCATCATTTGAAATGGCCGCAAAAGGTAATTGTGGAATTGAATTAAATATTAACAAAATTCCATTAAGAGAAAAAGATATGTCTCCATATGAAATAATGTTATCAGAAAGTCAAGAACGCATGCTTATTATTTTAAAAAAAGGAAGTGAAAAAAAAGCAAAAAAAATCTTTGATAAATGGGACCTTGATATGTCAGTAATTGGAAAAATTACAAATTCTAAAAAAATGATAATTAAAAAAAAATAATAATATTATTGCTAATATTCCTATTGCCTTAACGGAAAAAAATACTCCTGAATATCAAAGACCATGGATAAAACCAAAAAAATTAAAGAGCATAAAAAAAATTATTTTTCCAAAGAAAAATAAAGTTAAAAAAATAATTCTTAATTTATTAAAAAGCCCAAATTTAACAAGTAAAAAATGGATATGGGAACAATATGATCATATGGTTATGTGCGATACAATTAAACCACCAAGTTACGGAGCAGCAATAGTTAGAATTCATGATACAAATAAATCTTTGGCTTTAACAACGGACTGTAATTCAAATTATTGTAAACACGACCCTTATATTGGAACAATTCATGCAGTAAGCGAAGCAAGAAGAAATATTATTTCGACAGGAGCAACGCCTCTGGCCATTACAAATAATTTAAATTTTGGTAATCCTGAAGATAAACACATTATGGGTCAATTTGTAATGAGTGTTAAAGGGATGATAAACTCATGTAAAAAATATTCTCTTCCTGTTATTTCTGGAAATGTGTCACTATACAATGAAACAAATAGAATTGGAATTTCTCCAACTCCTGTTATAGGAATGGTTGGATTAATTAAAAACACAGATAATATCAATAAGAAAAAATTATTAAAAGAAAATGATAAAATTTTCTTAATTGGAAAAGAAATTAATAGTATTTCATGCTCAAGTTTCTTAGAAAAAATTATTTTAAAAAAAAATAAAAATCTTGGACCACCTCCTCCAATTAATTATAATGATGAAATCAAAAATGGTGATTTTATTTTAAATTTATTTAAAAATAATTTAATAAAATGTTGCAATGATGTTTCGACCGGAGGAACTATTATATCTCTTTTAAAAATGTTAATTAGTAAAGAATTTGGTGCTAAAGTTAATAAAAACTTTATAAATAATTCTATTAATAATAAGAAATTTTATAAATTATTGTTTGGTGAAAGCTCTAGTAATTACATAATAATCACAAATAATAATGAAAAAGTAAAAGAATTAGCTAAAAAAAATAAAATAAACTTTTCTGAAATAGGTGTCTTAAAAAGAAATTACCTAGATATTAATAATGAAACAATTACATTAAAAGAATTAAAAAATAATTTTGAAAATAATTTTTTTAACTATATAAATAATTAAATGGTAATGAACATTAAAGATATTGAAGAATTAATAAAAAAAAAAAATTCCAGATGCTAAAATTATTATTAAAGATTTAGTTGGAGATAATAATCATTTTTCAGCAGAAATAAAATCTAAAGAATTTAATGGAAAAACTAGACTAGAACAGCATAAAATGGTTTATAATAGTTTAAGTGAAGAATTAAAAGAAGATTTACATGCATTAACAATTAAAACATTGGAGGAAAAATGACATTAACAATACAAAATATAGAGGAAGCAAAAGAAACTATAAAAAAAAACGATATTGTTTTATTTATGAAAGGGACTAAAGATATGCCTGGATGTGGTTTTTCAGCACATATTGTGCAAATTCTTAATAATTTGAATGTTCAATATATTGACATTGATGTTTTAAATGATGTTAATTTTAAAGAAGACATGAAAAAATTTACTAATTGGCCTACATTCCCTCAATTATATGTTAAAGGTGAATTTATAGGTGGTATTGATATAGTAAAAGAAATGTTTGATAGTGGAGAATTATTAGAACTATTCAATACTAAAGGTATTGACGTAAAAATCTAAAATTACCTAGAATAAAATTCTACAACTAAATTAGGTTCCATTTCAACAGGGTATGGAACATCTTTTAAAGATGGGGATTTGATGAAAGTACCTTTCATTTTAATATAATCAACAGATAAATATTCAGGTACATCTCTGTCTTTCGATTGTACAGCTAATAAAACTGATGGTATTTGTTTAAAATTTTCTTTTAAGGAAATTTCATCACCATCACTTACTTTAAAAGAAGGTATGTTAATTTTTTTTCCATTAACTTGAATATGTCCATGTGAAATAAATTGTCGTGCTGCAAAAACAGTTGGTGCGAATTTCATTCTATATAAAACAGAATCAAGTCTTCTTTCTAATAATTGGATTAAAATTTGGCCAGTATCGCCTTTAATTGCTGAAGCTTGCTTATAATATTTTTTAAATTGTTTTTCTGTTACATAACCATAATATTTTTTTAATTTTTGTTTTGCATATAATTGAAGAGCATAATCTGATGGTTTTCTATTTTTTTGACCATGTTCACCAGGTCTTGTTTCGCGTCTGTTATAAGGACTTTTTGGTCTTCCCCAAAGATTTACTCCTAATTGTCGATCAATTTTATATTTTTGTTCTTTTCTTATACTCATAATTTGTTTATAGAAATATTAAAAAAAACATAAATTTTCAATCAATTATGATTTTTTCTTTTCTTTTGCCAAATTTTTTGTAATTCCTAATAGGATTTTTATTTCCTTCTCAGTTAACTCTGCTTTATTAAAAATCGTTTTAA
>CAYOOR010000007.1:0-8789 GCA_964405695.1 uncultured Alphaproteobacteria bacterium | reverse complement strand
TCCTGTATGATATCTTCTAGGAGTATTTTTATAACCACAGGTTCCTCTAGTTGCTGCAGCCAGTTGAACCATTTGGCCTTCAGCAGCATCTGCACATTCTATATCTTCTCTCACAACTAATCCTGCAGATTCATTATCAGTTTGAGACCAACGTTGTCTATAAACAAAATTATAATATATCATTGTATCAATTTTTAAACTTTCACTAGCATAATAACTATGAGCTAGACTTGTTCTAAACAGATCCATTTCAAAAGTATCGTCAAATTTTCTTTCATTTCCCATGTAAGCATTATCATTATATTGGTATAAACCCAAACCACCTTCAGCATATTCTGAATCCTCTTTACTATAATTTAAATTAACTGAAATTTTTTGATTTGTTGATAAATCAACATCACCGTTTACAAAAAAATCATTAAATCTAATAATATCACCTTCTACAGGCCCCCTATTATCATGTCTTGTAAACATTCCTTGCCATGTTCCAATTTTACCAAAATCTCTTCCATATCTAACATGATACTGTGTTCTTGGTCCGATATTTGACTCTCCAATTGATGTTATAAATTTACCTGCCCCTTGCTTTGGAGGACGATGATTTAAAAAATTAATTATACCATGCATTGTTTGAGGTCCATGTGTTAATTGACCTGAACCTTTTATAACTTCTATACCACCAATTCTTTCATCAGGTGGGATATAGTGTGTGCTTGGATCTGTATATGGTGCAAAATTTAATGGATTATAATCTTCATAAACACTTATTTTTCTTGATCTTCTTGAATGCGCTCCACGAACACCAAAATTAGCCTTACGTGTATCACCATCATCTATTTCAGAAATTACTCCTGGTATTTCTTCTAATACCTCACCTACTGTCAAGCCTCTTGATTTATCCATTGAATCTCTTCCAACATAATTAGTAGATCCTGGAGTTAATTTAGTTCTATCTCCAATCGATGATTGAATTTCTATATCAGGTAAAACTATTACTTGGTCATCTTCTTCTGCAGAGAGACTAAGAGAGAAATTAAAAAAAACAAAAAAAACAATTAAAAAATGCATAAAAAAAAATACCAAATTTTTTTTATAAATTATAATAATTATTTAATATAAGCATTCATCATTATTATTAATAACCCTATTTTTAATTAAATTTTTCTAAAATTAAATTGCCATAAACGCCCAATCTTTTTTCATAAAATCTTGGTTGTTCACATAAACTATCTGAAATATTTCTTCTATCTTCAAATCTTCTGATATCCCAAAATTGTTCTTGTTCTAGTTTTTCAATTTCATTCTTATTTTTTTCATAATCTTTAGACAATTCTTTAATTTTTTCTAATTTCTTTGCTACTTTTTCCGAAGTTAATCTTTGTCTTTTTCCAAAATTCATTAACTTTTGAGTTCTATTTCTCCAAATATCATTCGTTGTATCAAATAAAGCGTGAAATAATTTTGTTAATTCAGGAGGAGAACTATTTTTATTAATATATTTATTTAATTCAATAATACCCTGTTCTTCTTTTGTTTTTCTATTCATTAATTTTTTTGAAAGAGAAACTAATTTTTCATCATTTTTCCAAGTTAGTGATTTATCATCAAGAGGAGGTCCTGTCCATAAAGAGCCCCAGCTTAATTCTTCAATGAATACTTGTATACATGGCCAATTAGGATCTATTTCTTTACCTGGGGGTGGCGCATATGCATTACTTGAAATAAAAAATGAAATCAATATAAATATTATTTTTTTCATAATAAAATTAAACTTTCTTCTTTGTCATTAAACCTTTGCTAGGATCATAACCATAAATAGCCATAGTTAAAAAAATTATTAAAAAAACAAATACAAATAAAAGTGATTTTTCATTAAGTTGTCCATAAAGGGCAAATCGAATTAATTCTACAGCATGAGTAAACGGATTATATGAACAAAAATAAAATAAAATTTCACTAGATTCTCTAATTTTCCATAATGGATACAAAGCAGAAGAAGCAAAAAACATTGGAAATATTACAAAATTCATAACTCCTGCAAAATTTTCTAATTGCTTAATCGCAGAAGATAAAAACATGCCTAATGCACCTAACATCATACCGGATAAAAAAAGAGCGGGCAAGATCGTTAAATATCCTATTATTGGTGGTTCTATGTCCCAATAAAGTGCTATAACTAAAAATGTAAAAACTTGAAGTATACTGACTGAAACTCCTGCAATTAATTTAGAAATTAATAAAAAAGATCTTGGAAATGGACTGACAAGAAGTGTACGCATACTCCCCATTTCTCTATCATAAACCATTGAAAGAGAGCTTTGCATACCATTAAACAATTGTATCATAGCTATCAATCCAGCAGCTATATAAAGTTCATAAGGAACTAATGATATAGGATAAGGCCAATTTTCTGGCTGGCCCAAAGGTCTACTTACACCTAAAAAAGAACGAAATCCTACTGCAAAAATTGCTAACCAAACAAGTGGACGAACCAAAGCAGAAAGAAATCTTTCTCTTTGATAAAAAAATCTTAAGGACTCTCTATAAACAATTCCTTTAAAACACAAATAATATTGAAAAATATTCATAACTATTTTTTTGTATAATAATCAAAAGCGTTTGAAATATTTTTTACTTTTGTTTCTTTTAAAATATTTTTTACATTATCATTAGCTAATACTTTTCCTTTATGTAAAACAATAAGTTTACCCTTTTCATCAACTTCATCAATTAAGTGTGTTGCCCAAAGAACAGCAAGTTTTTTTTCAACACATAAAGTTTTTACATGTTTAACTATAAGTTTTCTGCTTTCTATATCTACCCCTACTGTTGGTTCATCTAATAAAAGTAATTTCGGGTTGTGCATTAGTGCTCTAACAATTTCAACTCTTCTTTTTTGTCCTCCACTTAACTCACGTACTTTTTTTTTTAGAATATTTTCCATATTTTGTCTTTCTAATTCTGATATAGCATTTTCCAAAGCCAGACTTTTTTTCATTCCATGCAAAGATGCATGATATTGTAAATTCTGTTCAACAGTTAAATCTAAATCTACAGTTGGCTGTTGGAAAACAACTCCTATATTTGCTAATGCTTTGCTAGGATTTGTTTTTATATTTTGTGAAAAAATTTCAATTGAGCCTGTTTGATTATCGTACAATCTTGTAATTAAAGAAAAAAGAGTTGTTTTGCCAGCTCCGTTTAAACCAAGTAATATGCAATAGTCTCCTTTTTTTAAAAAAAGATTTACATTATCTAAAACTTTTAATTCTCCAAAACTATGGTCTAATTTTGTTATGCTTAAAGCTGAAGAGTCCATATTTATAATTTATAGAAAAAAACTTAACCTTGAATAAAAAAATATTATTCTTTTACTGCAACCCCCCATGGATATCTGCCAACTGGAATTGATTTAATTACTTTTCTTTTATCAATATCCACAACTGAAATATCATTACTGACTCCATTAGTAGTATATAATTTTGTTCCATCAGTATTAATCATTAAATTCCAGACACGTTGTCCAGTTAAAATATATTTTTCAACTTCATATGTTTCCATATTTATAATTGCTATTCTATTTGCAGGACCAAGAGCAACATATGCCAATTTTCTCTTATCATCTAATATAACTCCAACTGGCTGAATTGACTCTTTAGATAATCCCGGAATATTAAATCCAATTTTTTTAATTATCTCAAGTTTAGATGAATCAATAATACTAATGGTTCCTCCTATTTCAGATGACACCCAAACAAATTTTCCATCTGCAGTAAATTGTGCGACTCGTGGTCTTGCATCAACTAAAACATTAGCTTTAATTTCTAAAGTACTTGTATCTATAAAATGAGCCATATTTGTAGTTTCAGAAGTATTCACTAAAGTTTTACCATCAGGACTTAAACCCATACCTTCAGGCTCAACTCCAACTGGAATTTCCTTAACAACTTTTTTTTCCACATAATCAACTACTGTTACCATGTTATCATCTTCATTAGCAACATAAATGAATTTACCGGCATCATCCATTACCATTAATTCAGGGTCTGGACCGGATGGTAAATAATACTCAACTTCTAAACTATCAACATCAACAACTGTTATTCTATTATCATCACTAGTACAAATTATTATTTTTTTTTTATCTTTACTAAGAATTATCCCTCTTGGTCTATGACCAACTTTAACAGTTTTAATTACTTCTAAAGAATTACCATCAATTACAGTTATGTTATGATCTTTTTCATTTGATACATATATAATTTCAGACAATACAGTCTTTTGTATTAAAATTAAAAAAATAACTAATAAAATTTTTTTTATCATTTTTTATTACCTACAATAAGATATATTTTTCATAAATTAATTCAACTTACACTTAGAATCTGGTTCATCAATTCCTAAAGTATCTAATTCTGTTCTTGGATGAACAAACCCTGATTGAGGTGAAACAGAAACTAAGGCTCTAGGCGTAACTAATAAGATAGGCTGTCTAAGTTGTCCATTCCATTTTCTAAAACTGAGTGGTTTTCCTTTGTAGGCAGCCAAATTAAACTTATCATCAACAATTTTTTCTAATAATATTTCAACATCTAAAGATTTAGTTCTAGTAATTGCTTCTCCAAGAGTTCTAACTCCAACCCATGAATTAAAATCTATATTTGTCATAAGTCTTTTAGAATCTTTCAAAAATCTACTTTGCATTTGATTTCCTCCCCATTGCTCATGTGCAAAATGCCATGATGTTGGTTTTAAAACCTCACCTCCAACAACTATTGTTGGTTTCCAAGTTCTATAGGGAATATAATCACCAAAACTATTCCCCGAATCTCCAAAGGAGTTCCCCTCATCTGCCAATACCAAAACTTGATATTTTTCACCTTGAGTAAATTTAGTAATTTCGAGATCAGCAGTTCTTCTAAAATCATGAGTTAAATCCCATATTTTTTCATTTACTATTTTTAAACCGAATCTTTTTGCTGAAATTTTAATAGAGTCAGCAAATTGTTTATCTCTTTCATTTGCGCCAGATATTAATAATAATTTAGTCCAATTCTTTTTTTTTAAAAATTGAATTAACGCATCAGCAACCATTCTATAGCTTGGAGCTGTATGTAAAACATTCTTATTACAATTTTCATTTCTTAAATCGTTATCTTTTAAAGAAGCATTAATTATTATCGAGTCTTTAATTAAGTTTGATGTTAATATTTTTGCGAAATCATCTTTAGAAACATTTAAAACAAAAAAATTATATTTATTTTTTCTGAATTCTTCAAAAATTTCTTTTGCGGATTCTTTAGACATTATATTCTTTTCAATTAACTCAAAGTTTTGATTAGTAAACTTTCCAGTTGTATTGTTATCTTTTATACCCATTCTGCTACCTAAAATTCCATTATTTACTATTTCTGGATTGATTGAATAGATAGTAGGTTCTCTTTCAATAATTCTATTTAAATGTACTATTTTTATTTGTTGTATATCAGCTGATAATCCAATTGATATAAAATTAAAAAATAAAAAAATTATATAAATTAGTTTCTTCATATTCAAAAAATAATGTTTTTTGTAAGATTAAGTCATTTATATTTATAATATAGAATTATTCATACGATAAATATCTATGAGTTGAATTAATTAAAAAAAAAATTAATATCCTTATTATGAAACCTTTATTAAGATGGTGGCTATTTATAAGTCTAACAGTTGTACTAACATTTGCCTTCTATTATTTTGGATTGTTTGCTGAAGTTTGGGATAAAGATAGAACTAAATTATCTTTTTTAATTATGGTAATGTTTGCAGTTACATCAATTCATTGTGGTAGAGAAACAATAAAAATATCAAAAGCATTAGAAGGAGATATCTCCTCAAATAAAATAAAAGAAACGGATTGGCGTGGAAATCAAGAAATTGGATGGTTCATATCTGATTTAGTATTAACTGTAGGTATGATTGGTACAGTGTCAGGTTTTTTACTTATGTTAACTGGTGCATTTGCAGGCGTTGATTTAGGAGATGAGGTTGCAATGAAAGAGGTTTTGGAAAAAATGTCAAAAGGAATGTCAACTGCACTGTATACAACTTTGTTTGGTTTAATTTGTGGTGGTTTATTAAAAATACAGTATTTTAGTCTTGCACGAGCAACAGATTTTTTAATTGGTCCTTACGATAATTCAAAAATAGAATAAATAAATAAAAAAAAATGCAAAGAAAATATCATACTAATCTTCCATTCTTAGATTTACTTTTTAATGTCCTTATTGGTTTTGTTTTTTTATTTATTGTTTCTTTTTTATTAATTAATCCGGTTGCAAAAAGAGCCGATATTGAAGTTAAAGCAGAATTTTTAATTACAGTTTTTTGGCCTGACAATCTTGAGGATGATATAGATATTTATGTTGAAGATCCTGCAGGAAATTTAGTTTGGTTTAAATCCCGCGAACCCGGATTAATGCATTTAGATAGAGATGATTTAGGAAAACGTAATGACGAAGTTATTACAGCGGCAGGAACTATTCTATTTCCAGAAAATAGAGAAATTGTGACTTTAAGAGGCATTGTACCTGGCGAATACGTTGTTAATGTACATTGTTATTTTAAAATAGGATCAGATCCTGTTCCTGTTACTATACAAATTGACAAAATCAATCCTTATTCAGTAGTTTTACGAGAAACTGTCGATTTAAAAAATAAAGGTGAAGAAATTACAGTCACAAGATTTAGTGTAAATTCTAAAGGCGATGTTACTAATGTTAATAAACTTCCTAAAAAATTGGTGCAAGAATGGCAGAAGGGATAATTGGTTTAAGCGCAACTTTTTTGGTTTTAGTTGCATTGATACTTTGGTTAATAATTCTTAGTAAAGGAAAATTTTGGGTAATTAAAAGTATAATTATTTTTTTTGCAACTTTATTTTCAATCATACTTCTAATTTCATTAAAGAGTTTTATAGGATGGCCAAGTGGCTCAAAATTACCCCAAGAATTTCAACTACATTGGGCAATAATTGATGAGCCTAATAAAATTAAAAATACAGATGGTTCAATTTATATGTGGGTTAGTGCTTTAGATGAAGATAATAAAAGCAAAGGTCTTCCACGAGCTTATAAAATTAATTATACAAGAAAGAACCATGAAGAAATAATAAAAGGATTGGTTAGTTTAGGAGATGGAATTCAACAAAAGGGAGAAAAACTAAAAGCAAAAGAAGATATAGATATTGATGAAGATTTAAGCAACATGCAAGAGATTGTTATTTATGAATTACCTACGCCACTTTTACCAGAAAAAAATCAAAGAAGAACTGAACAAGGAGACACAACATCAAGTGGATTTAATGCACTTGAGATTGACCCTGAAACAGGAAGACCAATTATTGAAAAAAAAGATAAAGAATAACTTAAAAGGCTGTTAAAAAATTACTATTTTTTTTAGAAAGACTTAAAATAATTGACATTGCGGTTAATCTAGAAGTCTTAGGATTACTACTTGGATTATTTTGCAGTATTATTTTTAATTTTCCAAATTTTCCTGAAGCTTCAACTTCTGCAATATTTTTTTTAATTTTAGGATCAGCTATTACAACGACTTTTGTTTTATTAAAACCTAAGCCACAAATTGACAAAGTTGCTGCAATATTGGAGTTTTTTGGAAATTTTTTACAAACTTTACTTGCTGTAGAATTTAATAAAATTTTTTCTTTTTTTATTTTTTTTGATTCTAAATTTGATAACAAAGCCTTAGGGGGTTTTCTTTGTATTAATTTTACAAGATTTAATTCTTTATTAAGCGATGCTGAAGAAATTGCATCTAATCCTGCTATAGCTCCTGTAGGTATATAAACTTTACTATTTATTTTTTTAGTTAAAAAAATAATTTTTTTGAAAAATGAATTATTTACAAATGAACAAACTGATAAACAAACAAAATCTATTTTTTTTTTTAATATTCTTTCAGCATATTGAAAACAGGCCTCCACGCTTGCAACTTCTACAATCAAACTTGGTTTTTTTTTTAATAATTCATTAAAAGACAGGCATTTAATCTTATTAGGAATTTTTTTTGAAGCTATATCTTCAGAAAATATTCCTACGACTTCATAGCCATTAATAAATTTCTCTGAAATTTTTTTATAAATTTCTTGTCCAATTGCCCCAAAACCTAATATACCAATTTTTTTTTTTTTCATATTTTCACAAAAAATCTAATTTAGAACTATTCTAAATTGGATTGACAATATTATGAACATTTTTATATTCTATTTATAACATTAATTAAATATAAATTATGTCAATAAATGTAGAAACAAAAAAAACAGTTAAAACTATAACAGAAAAATATAAATATGGTTTTTCAACAAAAATAGAATCTGATACTGCTCCCAAAGGACTTAATGAAAATATTGTCAGATTAATTTCAAAAAAAAAGAATGAGCCTAAATGGCTTTTAGATTGGAGACTTAAAGCTTTTAAAACTTGGTTAAAAATGAAAGAACCAAATTGGAGCATGGTGAAGTTTCCTAAAATTAATTATCAGGATTCATATTACTATTCTGCACCTAAACCCAAAAAAAAACTTAAAAATTTAAATGAAGTTGATCCGGCAATTTTAAGTACTTATGAAAAATTAGGTATCCCTCTTGTAGAACAAATAAGATTAGCTGGTGTAGCTGTTGATTATGTTTTTGATAGTACTTCAGTAGCAACTACATTTAAAGATAAGCTTGCTGAATTAGGAATAGTTTTTTGTTCTTTTTCAGAAGCTGTTAAAACACACCCTGATTT
>CAYOOR010000006.1:0-11445 GCA_964405695.1 uncultured Alphaproteobacteria bacterium | reverse complement strand
TGCAGCAATGCCAGGTGGAACTGGAATTGATTTATTTGGGAAAAGATTTCCTAACAGAACTTTTGATGTTGGTATTGCCGAACAACATGCTGTTACATTTGCAGCTGGACTTGCAACAGAAGGTTTCAAACCGTTTGCAACAATTTATTCTACTTTTTTGCAAAGAGCTTATGATCAAGTTGTTCATGATGTAGCTATACAAAAATTACCTGTTCGTTTTGCAATGGATAGAGCAGGGCAGGTTGGAGCCGACGGAGCAACTCATGCAGGATCTTTTGATATTACTTATTTAGGCTGTTTACCTAATTTTATTTTAATGGCACCATCTGATGAAGCAGAATTAGTGCATATGGTTGCTACAGCATCTCAAATAAATGATTGCCCCTCAGCATTTAGATATCCTAGAGGAGATGGTATCGGAGTTCAAATACCTAATGAAGGCATACCTTTAGAAATTGGAAAGGGAAGAATTATTGAAGAAGGAAGTAAAATAGCAATTTTGTCCTATGGCGCAAGACTTTATGAGGCGATAAAAGCCGCGGAGATATTAAAAGCAAAAGGGCTATCTACAACAATTGTTGATGCTAGATTTTGTAAACCTTTAGATACTAAATTAATTAAACAATTGGCTTTGGAACATGAAACTCTTATAACTATCGAGGAAGGATCAATTGGTGGTTTTGCTTCTCATGTTACTAAATATTTAACAGATGCTTCTTTATTAGATAGGGGTTTAAAATTTAGATCACTATTTTTTCCTGATATTTTTTTGCCTCATGGTAAACCTGAAGATCAGTATGAGGAAGCAAATTTATTATCAAAAGATATAGTTCATTGTGCCCTGCAAACACTTGGAAATAATTATTCAAAAAAAGAAATTGATTTAATTTAATTTTGAAAAACTTTATTTCTTAAAAAATGATCTGCTAAAACACAAGCAAGCATCGCTTCACCTATTGGAACTGCTCTAATACCAACGCAAGGATCATGTCTTCCTCCAACTGATACAGTTGTTTTTTTTAAACTTTTAGTTATTGTTTTTTTTATTTTTAAAATTGAACTTGTTGGTTTTACAACAAATCGAGCAACTATTTTTTGTCCGGATGAAATACCTCCAAGAATCCCACCAGCATGATTTGATAAAAATTTAATTTTTTTGTTTTTCATAATTATTTCATCTGAACTTTCTTCACCAGGAATAAATGCAGAAGCAAAACCGCTACCAATTTTAACACCTTTAACTGCATTAATACTCATAAGTGCTTTTGCTATATCTGCATCTAATTTGTCATAAACTGGCTCTCCAAGACCAACTGGTATTCCACTTGCCTCTAATTCAATTACAGCTCCTACAGATGATCCATTTTTTCGAATTTGTTGTAAATAATTTTCCCAAATTTTAGTTATTTTTGAATCTGGGCACCAAAAAGGATTTTTTTTTACATAATTCCAATCCCAATTTTCTCTATTGATATGAAGAGATCCCATTTGTATAAGAGCACCACGAATTAAAAATTTTTTTCCTAATTTTGAGGATAATAATTTTCTTGCTATAGCACCAGCAACAACTCTCATAGCTGTTTCTCTAGCAGAAGACCTTCCACCGCCTCTATAATCTCTAATTCCATATTTTTTTTCATAGGTAAAATCAGCATGTCCTGGTCTAAATTTTTCTTTTATTTTTTCATAGTCTTTAGAGCGCTGATCTTCATTATAAATAATGAAAGATATTGGTGCACCTGTTGTATAATTTTTAAAAATCCCTGACAAAATTTTTACTTTATCTCTTTCTTTTCTTTGCGTAACAAATTTACTTGTTCCAGGTCTTCTTTGATTTAGATAGGTCTGGATTTCTTTTTCATTTATTTTTATTTTTGATGGCACGCCGTCTATTGTACAACCAATAGCAGGGCCATGGCTTTCTCCCCATGTATTAAATTTAAAAATTTTTCCAAAACTATTACCAGGCATTTCTAATTTTTCTCAAAAATATCAGGTGAATGAATATCTTTCATTCCAATAATATTATATCCAGAATCTACATGGTGCATTTCTCCTGTTACTCCATTTGATAGATCGCTTAAAAGATAAAGTGCTGAACCAGATATTTCTTCTGCAGTTATATTTCTTTTTAAGGGTGAATTATTTTCGTTCCATTTTAAAATATAATTAAAATCTCCTATCGCAGATGCCGCAAGTGTTTTAATAGGTCCAGGAGATAAAACATTTACTCTAATTTTTTTTTTTTACTAAAAAATTAGCTAAATATTTTACGCTTGATTATAAAGCTGCATTTGCAATACCCATTACATTTTAATGTGGCATATATTTTTCAGAACCAAAATACGATAAAGTTAGTAAAGATCCACCGTTTTTCATTAATTTACTAGCTTCTCTAGCTACTGATGTAAAAGAATAACATGATATATCAATTGTTTTCTTAAAATTTTCTTTTGTTGTATTTAAATATTTGCCTTTTAATTCGTCTTTATTAGAAAAAGCAATAGCATGAACAACAAAATCAATATTTTCCCATTCTTTTTTTATTTTTTTAAATGTTTCAGAAATATCTTTTTCATTTTCAACATTGCATTCCAAAAGAATTTTTGAATTAATTTTTTTTGCAAGAGGGTCAATTCTTTTTTTCAATGCTTCGCCTTGATAAGTTAATGCTATTTTTGCACCATGCTCATTTAATTTTTTTGCAATTGACCAAGCAATAGATCTTTCATTTGCTACACCCATTACTAAACCTTTTTTATTTTTCATTAAGGACATATCACTCATAATATACTAAATAATAATGATTTTTTTTTATTTAAGTTTAATTTTTTTATGCAGCTCTTTTTAGTTTTAATTTTTTCCAAGTAATTTCCAGTGCATTTATAAGATCCTCTATCATTTGATCAGTATGAAGCGGAGATGGTGTTATACGTAATCTCTCTTCGCCTCTTGGAACTGTTGGATAATTTATTGGTTGTAAATAAACTTTATGATTTTCTAGTAACTCATCAGCTGCTTTTTTACATAACTTACTGTCTCCTATAATAATAGGAATAATATGACTTTTGGTTTTTAAAAAAGGGATATTGGCAGCTAACAATTTTTCCTTAATTAATAGACATTTTTCTTTTAATTTATCTCTTAACTGTTGGTTATCTTTGACATATCTTATACTTGCAATTGCTCCTGCAGCAAGTGCTGGAGGAATTGATGTTGTAAATATAAATCCAGGTGAAAAACTTCTTATAAAATCAATTACCATTTTACTAGAAGATACGTAACCACCAATTAATCCAAATGCTTTAGCTAAAGTGCCATTAATAATATCAATATTTTCCATTACATTTTGATCCTGAGCAACACCACCACCTGTAGATCCATAAAGTCCTACGGCATGAACTTCATCTAAATATGTTAACGAATTATATTTTTTTGCTATTTTTATAAAGGATTTAATTGGAGTAAAATCACCATCCATTGAATATACAGATTCGAAAACTATTAATTTAGGCCTATTAATATCAATGTTTTTTATAAGAGTTTCTAAATGATTAATATTATTATGTTTAAAAATAAATTTTTCTGCTTTACTATTTCTAATTCCGTTTATTATTGAAGCATGATTTTTTTCATCTGAAAATATCGCACAATTTTCCAATTTTGATCCTAATATACTTAAAGCAGAATCATTTGCAACATAACCAGATGTAAATAATAAAGAAGCCTCTTTATTATGCATTTCTGAAATTTCATTTTCCAGAGCAATATGATAACGATTTGTGCCAGATATATTTCTAGTTCCGCCTGAACCAGCCCCAGTTTTTTTCATGGCTCTTTCTATAGCTTCAAATACAAAGGGGTGTTGCCCCATTCCTAAATAATCATTACTACACCAAACCGTTATATTTTCTTTTTTTAAAAGATTATCATGTTCTGCAATAGGAAAAGACCCAGCTAATCTTCCTATATTTCTGAATACTCTATACTCTCCTGATTGTTTTAGATTATATATAGAATCTGTAAAAAATTTCTTATAATTCATTATAATAATAAAAAAATATGTATTTATTACTTTCATTAAAAATGTAACACAAATTTAACATACGACAATGGTTTTAATTATAGGAGGAGGAATTATAGGTTTATCGATAGCATGGCGACTTACTGATATTGGAAAAAAAGTTTTAGTTATTGATAAAAATAGTTTAGGTAAAGAAGCAAGTTGGGCTGCAGCTGGAATGTTATCTGGTAAATTAGATCTAAAGCCGTGTGAAAAGAAATTATTACCAATTTTTAAAAAAAGTAATATGATTTGGCCAAAATTTGCAAAAGAACTAGAGACTAAATCAGGAAAAAGTATTGGTTATAGAAAAGAGGGTACTTTAATGTTAGCTTGTGATTTAAACGAAGAAAATAAATTAAAAATTAATTATAATTTTCTTAAAAAAAATAAAATTAATATTTCTTGGCTATCGGGTGATCAAATTAGAAAAAAAGAACCATATGTTTCAAATAATGTTTTATCTGGTTTTTACTCTCCAGGCGATCATCATGTAAATAATCGTTATATTTTAGATGCTTTAATTACAATATTAAAAAAGGAAAAAAATTGTAAATTTAAAGAAAATACAAAAGTAAAAAAAATAATTACTAATAAAAATAAAGTTATTGGTGTTAAAACACAGAATGAAATAATTAAAACAAAAGAAATAATACTTTGCTCAGGGGCATGGACAAATCAAATTAAAAATATAGAAATAGATGAAGTTCCAATAAGACCTGTCAAAGGTCAAATGGTATGTTTAAAAATACCAAAGAATAATTTTTTTTTAAAACATATTTTGTGGAGAGAAAATGTTTATATGGTACCAAGAAATAATTTAGATTTAATTATTGGAGCAACTGAAGAAGAAATGGGTTTTGATAAAAGTTTAACAGCAGGCGGTGTTTTTAATTTATTAAAAATAGCAAGAGAAATTTTACCAATTGTAGAAGATTTACCAATTGTTGAATCTTGGTCTGGTTTAAGACCTACTTCTAGAGATGATGCTCCTATTATTGGTCCATCAAAAAAAATAAAAGGACTAGTTTATGCTACTGGCCACCATAGAAATGGAGTACTCTTAGCTCCATTAACATCTAGTGCAATAAAAAATTATTATTTAGAAGGAAAAATAAATAATTATTTTAATAAATTTAAACCAGAAAGATTTTTAATTTAATTAAATGAAAAAAGAATTAATAATTAATGGAAAAAAAACTTTTGTTACATCTCAAACCTTATCCATGATTTTAAAAGAAATAAATATTATCGAAAATAACAATATTGCAATTGCAGTTAATGAGAAGGTAATAGAAAAAATAGATTGGTCAAATTATAAAATTAAATCAGGAGATATAATTGAAATTGTACAACCATTAAAAGGTGGATAAAAATGAAAGATATTTTTAAAATCGCAAATAAAGAATTTAATTCAAGATTATTTATGGGCTCATCTAGGTATCCCAATCATCAAGTTATGCTTGAAGCATTGAAAGTGAGTAATACAGAAGTTGTTACAGTTGCAATAAGAAGAATAAGTTTAAAAAGTTATAATGAGAATATAATAGATATTTTAAAAAAAAAATATTTTATTTTACCAAACACCGCTGGCTGTTATACAATTAAAGAAGCTATTCTAACTGCTGAATTGGCTAGAGAATCATTAAAAACAAATTTTGTCAAATTAGAAGTCATAGGCAATGATGAAGATTTATTACCTGATGTTGAAAATCTTATTCCAGCTGCTAAAGAATTAGTTAAAAAAAAATTTATAGTCTTACCATATTGCACAGATGACCCGATAATATGTAAAAAATTAGAAGATATTGGATGCGCGGCAGTAATGCCTTTAGCAGCTCCTATTGGTTCAGGATTAGGAATTCAAAATAAAAATAATATTCAACAAATTGTAGAAAAAGCAAATATTCCTGTGATAATAGATGCTGGGGTCGGCACTGCATCAGATGTAGCTATTGCAATGGAATTAGGTTGTGATGCAGTCTTATTAAATACTGCTGTAGCAGAAGCACAAAATCCAAAATTGATGGCTGAAGCAATGTCAAAAGCAATCGATGCTGGAAGAAATGCTTTTTTGGCTGGAAGAATGCCAATAAGAACATTTGCACAAAATTCAACAACACATAAAGGAAAAATTAATTTAAAAAAAAATTAATTATTTTTTGATAAAAATTCTTCAATTTTTAATATTTCTTCTTTTGTAATAATATTTTTTTTTTTAAGATTTTTAATAATATATTTCCAATTTGTCAGAAAATATAATTTTAGATTATTTTTTTTAAAAATATCATCTGAGTAAATATCATAATTAAAAATTACAAAAATATTTTTTATTAATCCACCAGCTTTTTTAATTGCATTACAAAAATTAATTTTACTTTGTCCATCTGTTGATAAATCTTCAATTAATAATATTTTAGATCCTTTTTTTATTTCACCTTCTATTTGAGATAATTTACCAAAACCTTTTGGTTTTTTTCTAATATATATCATAGGTTTATTTAATTCTTCTGAAATCCAAGAAGCATAAGGTATTCCAGCAGTTTCACCACCAGCAATAAAATCAATTTTTTTTAAATTAATTTTTTTTTTAAGTAATTTACAACCCATTTTTATTATTAATCTTCTTTCTTTTAAATGACTAATTATTTTTCTACAATCAACATAAACCGGACTTAATTTTCCAGAAGTTAATTTAAAAGGTTTTTTTGGTTGTATATTTACAGCTTTAATATCAAGAAGAATTTTTGCTGTTTTATTTTTAAAATAATTTAAATTCATATATTATAATAATAATTTTATTTTTATTTAAATATGGCAGAAAATAACAAATATAAAAGTGATATTGAAATTGCAAGAGAAGCTAAATTAGAAAATATAGTCGATATATCTGAAAAAAAATTAAACATATCAGAAAAATTTCTTGAACAATACGGACATCATAAAGCAAAAATTAGTTTTGATTACATTAATTCTTTAAATAAAAATAAAAATGGTAAATTAATTTTAGTTACTGCGATCACACCAACACCAGCAGGAGAGGGAAAAACTACAACAACTTTAGGAATAGGTGATGCTCTCCGTAAGATTGGTAAAAATTCATCTGTTTGTATAAGGGAACCAAGTTTAGGACCTTGTTTTGGTATGAAAGGTGGTGCAGCAGGAGGTGGTAAAGCTCAAGCTGTTCCTATGGAAGATTTAAACTTACATTTTACTGGAGATTTTCATGCTATTAGTACAGCCCATAATTTATTGTCAGCAGCAATAGATAATCATATTAATTGGAGAAAAGAACCGATAATTGATGCGCGAAGAGTTAACTGGAAAAGAACAATGGATATGAATGATAGAGCTTTAAGGCAAATTATTTGTAGTATTGGAGGCCCGGGTAATGGATTTCCAAGAGAAGATGGATTTAATATTACGCCTGCATCTGAAATTATGGCAATTTTTACCTTAGCTGATGATTTAAAAGATTTAGAAAGAAGATTAGGAAATATTCTTGTTGGATACACAAGTGATAAAGAACCAGTTCTAGCGAAAGATTTAAATGTTATTGGCTCAATGCTCGTTTTATTAAAAGATGCAATTAAACCAAATATAATTCAAAGTTTAGAGAATAATCCTGTTTTTGTTCATGGTGGTCCCTTTGGAAATATTGCACATGGTTGTAACACAATTATTGCTACAAAAACCGCATTAAAAATATCTGATTATGTTGTTACTGAAGCAGGATTTGGTGCCGATTTAGGTGCTGAAAAATTTCTTGATATAAAATGTCGAAAAGCTAATTTAAAGCCAGATGCAACTGTACTTGTTGCAACAATTAGAGCCTTAAAGATGCATGGTGGGGTAGAAAAAGATAATTTAAATAAAGAAAATGTTGAAGCAGTTAAAAAGGGTTCCGGTAATCTTTTAAAACATATTGAAAATTTAAAAAAATATGGGATTCCAATTGTTGTGGGAATTAATGCTTTTGTATCTGATACAGAAAAAGAAATGGAGGCTGTAAAAAATATTTGTGAAAAAGTAGGCATTAAGGCTGTAACGAGTAAACATTGGGAATTTGGAGGAGAAGGAGCTATAGATTTGGCAAATGAGGTGGTCGATGTATTAAATAAAACTAAATCAAATTTTAAAACTTTATATGATGATAATTTATCTATTGAAGATAAAATTCGAAAAGTATCTTCCGAAATTTATGGATCAAAAGAAATTGAAATTAGTACTACTGCAAAAAAACAATTAAAAGATTTAGAAGGGTCAAAATACGAGAAGTTTCCTGTGTGCATTGCTAAAACACAATATAGTTTTACTGCTGATCATGAAAATGGTGGATTACCACAAGATCATAATTTGCCAGTGAAGGAAATAAGGGTATCAGCAGGAGCAGAATTTGTTGTTGTAATTTGTGGTGATATTATGCTAATGCCAGGTTTGCCTAAAGTTCCTGCTGCTGAATCAATATTTATTGATAAAAATGGTTTAATACAGGGTTTATTTTAGATGGCTGATAATAATCAAATTGATGAAAAAAAATTAAAATTCGATAATTTATTTTCAGTTCCAATAATCCAATATCAATCAGAAAATACTGATGAAATGAATAAAGAATTAAGAGAAATAATTTTAAAAAAAGAAAAAGAAATTCCAACAACAAATAAAAGTAATCAAGGAGGTTGGCAATCTGAGGGCGATTTTTTTCGTTGGGGTGGGAATAGTATTGAAAATGTATATAATTTATTTCTAAATTTGATTGAAGCTTCTACAAAAAAATTAGATTTTTTACAAACTATTCCAATGGATTTTCATATTTATGGATGGGCAAATGTAAATAGAAAAGGACATTCAAATATTGCTCATATTCATCCGATGTCTACATGGTCCGGCACTTACTATGTTGATGCAGGAGATAATTTAGATGATAATGAGTGTGGTTTATTTGAGGCATTTAATCCAAATCTATCACATTTAACTTCTTTTTTCCCAGGACTATTAGCTGGAGAACACTTTATAAAACCTAAAACAGGGTTAATGAATCTTTTCCCTAGTTATATTAGGCATGGTGTAAGAACTTATTATGGTGAAAAACCAAGAATTTGTATTGCAATAAATGCAAGTATGCGAATTAAGAGTGATTAAAATAAATTATTATAAATTTTAATTAAATCATTAGCCGTATTATCTAATAAAAATTTTTTTTTTATAATTTTTCTTGATTCTTTTCCCATTAAAAATCTTTTTTTTTTATTTAATAATATTTTTTTCATTGCAATTGTTAATTCATCTATGTTTTTTGGATTAACTATATAACCATTAACATTATCTCTTACAATTTCTTTACAGCCTGTTACATTAGTTGTGATTATTGGCTTTGAAAAAGCAGCTGCTTCAAGAAGCCCTTTAGGCAAACCTTCTCTATATGATGGTAATATTGCAACGTGAATATTTTGATATAATTTATCCATATCTTTTATATGCCCTAGATATTTTATGTAGTTAAACGCATTTAATGATTTGATGTAATTAATATCTATTGAACTTGGGTTATTACTGTCTATTCGACCAGCTATATATAAAAGAAAATTTTTATTTAATTTATATAATTTTTTTGATGCTTCAATTAATTCGATTAAACCTTTATCTTTAATAAGTCTAGATGCAAATAAAAAAATTATTTTTCCTTTACTTTCTTTTTTTAAAGTAATTTTTTTTAAATCTATTCCTGAAGTTGTATTTAAAAATAAATTTTTTTTATTTATAAAAATTTTTTTATTAAAAAAAGAAAAATCATCTTCATTTTGCACTAGTATTATCGATTTTTTAAGTATTAAAGTTAATCTTAATATATTAGTTATTATGAATTTTAAAAAAAAATTTTTAGAAATGAATATACTACCTAAGCCTATAACTGAATTAATTACTTTAATTTTAGAAAATGCAGATGCACATGTACCAAGTATTATTTGTTTCAATCCAAAATTATGAATAATGTTAGAATTTTCGTTTTTTAATATTTTATTTAGTTGAAAAATATTTTTTATTGTTTTTCTAATATTAAGACTGCCTCTTTCAATCTTAATTGGTATTACTTTTATATTTTTTTTTTCTATTACTTTTTTATGGTGGTTAGTTTTTGTTATTAGTACAACTTTAAAACCTTTTTTTTGGATTTTTCTTACTAAATCTATTCTATGATTTAAAAAAACCCAATCTTCAGAAACAAAATAAATAACTTTCTTCATTTTAAGAATGTTATTTATTTGATATTAGTTATTCAAAAAATCAAACTATTTTATTTATTTATCTTCTTCTGTAAGAGGAATATCAGGTAAAATAGGTAATTCTGGCAATGATATATTTTCAGAAAAGTTTATTTGTTCTATTTCAACATTATTTAAGGGTTCACTTCCTGTATTTCTACTTGCGCCAATAAAGTTATCAGTTTCTAACCATCTTGTTCCAGGAAAGAGTGTTTCGCTGTTTTCTTTAGAAATAGCAAGTTTAGCTATACATAAAAGAAAAATAAGAACAATTGCATAAAGAGGATATATTAATTTATTTTTCATATTAATAATAACGAACGTCTTTAGAATTTATTGCATATATTATTTTTTTTTATTTATAAGTAAAAAAATTATAAAAATTAAAAGTAAAATTATTAATAAATTAAGATAATTTGATGTATCTTGAGATAAGACAGTTGTGTTTGGGGCAAGAAAAATCCAGCTTAATGATATGAACCCAAGGAAACTAGCAGCAATTTTATAAAAATTATTAAATTGTTTTTCTATATTATTTTTATTATTTCCTTTTTTGTTTAATGAAATTTTTTTATATAAATTTTCAGGCATTTTTATTTTTTTATTTATTTCATATTCTTTTTTAAGTATAGTTTTAAAATTTTTTAAACCATTTAATCTAGATTTGATATTTTTATTGTTATTTATTAATAATTGAATTTCTTTTTTATCAGATAATGAAAGATCATTATTAATAAATTTTATTAGTATGCTATCATTAATTTTCATTATTTTATTTTCTTAATTTTAAAACGCTTTTTTGTTCTAATTCTTCCCTTATTTTTTGTAAACTTCTATTTAATTTGCTTCCTATTGTTCCTTGAGGTATCTTAAGTTTTTTGGCTACTTCGGAATATTTATAATCTTCAATCATTATTAAAGTAAAAATTTCTCTATCTTCTTGAGATAGTATATTGTCCATTATTTTTAAAATGTCTTTAGCATCCATATTTGATGCAAATGGATCTGTTAAATTATATTCAGTATTGTTAAGCTTTTGAGATTTATATTCATCAAAACTAATTACTTCTTTATTATCAATAAGTTTATTTTCAGAAATTATTTCTGGAGATCTTTTTT
>CAYOOR010000005.1:0-3678 GCA_964405695.1 uncultured Alphaproteobacteria bacterium | reverse complement strand
TATTGCCATTATTATAAATCATTTGGACAGTTGTGTCAGAATCATCTGTTAAAAATAGATTATTTCCAGTCTCTGAGATTTCAATCCAATCTGACTCTGTAATATCATAAATTTCAAAGTCATAACCATAATCTAGAATAGTATCATCTGAATTATATTCATTTTGAACAAAGCTATCCTCATTGTCGTTTTCAAAAATTATAGTGTATTCTTTTTGATAGTACTGACCTTTATTTAAATATAAAGTAAACTCACTTCCAACCTCCGCATCAAAATCAATATCTAGTTGCCCGTGCTCATTTGAAAGACCTTTTGCAATCAGCTCTCCTTCAAAAAGCAGAGCTCCTACAACATCCTGTAGCACTTCACCTGTCTCTATATCATTTATAACTAAATTTAAAAATGAATTGTTGATGCTATGAACATCTCCAATAGAAGCTGACATGATTTCTGGAACTTTTAGCCATACACTTAAACTTGGATCTCCAAGAACTCCATAAACATGGTGATAAAATTCTGCTAAATTTGAAGTCCCACCAGGACCCGTAATTTCATAGCCTTCTCCAAACTCGTTTATGAGCGCTTGCTTACCTACATGCAATGCGGGAGCAAGTTCATCTTGTCTCCCCTCTAATAATCCATCCCAAAGCGCGCCACAAATAACATTGTTAAACCTAGTATCAGTATCTAAGTCTGATGGCCCAATCATTGCAACTGCACCCTTTGGAGCATTAATTGTTCCAGCTGTTAATAATGTTTCTCCAAAACAAAAAACTTGCTGTTCATTCCCAAAATCACCTGTATTGCAAACAAAACTAAATACAACGGGAAGCGAAAATGAAGGATTAAGTAAGTCATTAATTTCATCTAATCTAAACTGAGGTTTATGCCAACCCCTAGAATCTCCCCAACCTCTGTAATTAATTACGCCTACTCCATTATTCCATGCTTCTTCTATAGGTTCTGGATTTGTACCCCATGTATAATTATGTTGGTGGAAAAAAGCACTATCAACATTTTCATAACCAAAATAATTAAATTCTTCTAACAGCCATTTAGAAGTCCATACAGGAGTAACAGGCCACATTGATGGTGGATTTCCCTCACCACTATAGTTTCCAGCTACAACAAGTGCATTGTTTAAGTAAGTTGGGTCAGGGATATAGGTTTCATTTAATTGTGCATAGTGTATATTCCTATTAATTATATTAACAAGATCAGTAGAGCTTCCAATAGACCATCTGCCAATAAAAAAATGGGGGTCTAAGGCATCTTCTCCATCTCCAATATCAAAAAATGTATAAGGATAATCAGTTTGATCATTTTCAACAAAGCTATATGAAGGAATTTCAAAAGTAGGAATATTGTAATCATCATTATTTTGATTTACATCTCCAACCAATAAAACATACTCAAGCATAGAATCATTGGTATAATAATCCATTAAATAATCTTTTAAATCATTATTTGTTTCACCATTAATTCCATAGATATCTCCATCACTTTCTCTAAAAGAAACGACCTCAACATCATAACCTTGTGTTTTTTTTAAATTGGTAAAATAAGTTAAAATTGAATTGTTTAAATCTGAATTCGAAAGGACGATAAGGTACGTTCCTCTTTCAAATTCATTATCTCTATCTTTCAGTATATTTTTTTTTGATAGTGGCAATAAGTCGCTAAATAATGATGAGATCAATAGTGATATAAAAATTATTACTTTCAAATTATTCTCCTAATATTTCATTTAAAATGCTAATAATATCTAAAATATCTAAATTTTGGTCTACCCTCTTATCTCCACTGCACCTCTGAAATCCAGTAGGTTGATTGTCATTTAAAACAATATCTAAAAGTATTACAATATCTGTGACAACTAAATCTCCATCATGATTTAGGTCACCCTTCAGGCAATCATAATCAGGATCATACAATAATTCAAGGGCATCTAAAGATAAGCCTCTATATCCTATAGTAATATCGGATACTATGCCAATACTCAATTTATTACTATCAGCTACAGTAAGCTCGATAGGATGGTATGATATATCATTTACCCAATTTTGATCTGTAAAATCAACAACTCTTAAACTATCATCAGAATTATAAATATCAAAAAATAAGGTGTCTTTATCCCATTCTAGTTCATACATCATATCTAATGCTAAAATAATTTCTGTTGATTCACTATAAAACTGATTAGCAGTATTAATTCGGATAGGACAAACAGGCGTATAGTTAGGATATACTAAATCATCTTGTGACAATAATCTTTCATCTTGGATGGTCCAATTACCACACATTGATTCCCAATGATTCATATCTTCAAAATTATCTTGAAGTAAAATGTTATACCAATCCAGAGAAAATTCTAACTGGATATCATCTTCAATATAAATTTCTTCAACTATAGGAAAAATATCTTCTGAAACTATCGTTAGAATATAATTATCCTCAGGGATAGTGAAGTTATTTAATCCATCTTCTATTGAAAAATCTTGGTCATAAGTATCACTTTTAATATTAAATGAGATTGAATCAGAATGATATTCTGGAATATCTATATCTAAAGAAAGTTCGTAAAGCGTATTTGGAATCATTTGCACATCATATTGACCAACAACCTCTGAACTAGGCACGAAATCCTCATAATAAACATCCTCATATCCATGTTTCTTAAAGATTAAATCAAAAGAATTATAATAAAGTAATCTATGATATCTACCAAATTCATTAGTTAACCTTGGTGCTAAAACACCTCCATCCATTTGTGTAATAATAACTTCAACGCCTTGTAGTGGCTCTCCTGTATTAATATCAGTCACAAGCCCTTTTATTTGATATTTTTCTGGTCCTGTTGGATAATTGATTCCAGCTGCTCTTTTCATTAAATAAAACGCCCCTGGGAGGTTCCTTTCAATTGTATTTTCTATCAACTCAACATCATCAGGCTGTATATTATCTGTGCCAACCTCTATAAGATATTGAATACATCCAGCTTGAGAATAAGTCCAATCATGCGCATTCCCTCTCATTGAACCACTGGCAGCAAAATGATAGGTTCCGTTACCTACCTCTTTAAGTGTTAGCTCTGCAATTTCTTGTCCTAAAGGTTGAATAACTTGATAGTCAGGTGATAATTTTGCTCCGGGCCAATTCCAAGAATATATCACTCTCTCAGCTACACAACCAGATCTAGAGCTATGATAAGCGATAGACAAAATAAAATCGTAATCTAATAGAAGTTGAGAAATAACAGCGATTTCATTTTCAGAGGATGGGCTTTCACCTCTATAATAATCATAATTAGAAACATACGATGGATTTGATCCACATCCCTCATCTGTTTCAAGATATTCATCACCAAAAATCCAGTTCAAAGGATAATTTCTATTTAAATCAACACCATCCAAATCATTTCCATATCCTATTGAGTCATAATCAAAAATTCCATTATGATTTGCATCCATTTTATTCTTTCTATAGCTAACATCCTGATGCCAATTGCTATCTTCATCCTCCCACCCATGAACTACGCTCAGGCCTTCAGGATTATGAGTTGGAACTATCCAAATCTCTGATGAATATAATATTCCAGCTAAAGATTGAAAATCTGCCGGGTACTCTTCGGGATGAAGGAACCTATATATTAACTCCATTGATATCTCAACACCTAAA
>CAYOOR010000004.1:0-3460 GCA_964405695.1 uncultured Alphaproteobacteria bacterium | reverse complement strand
TGAGAGGCGTAACCTTTCCACCAAACTTTAATGCATAGCCCATTGCAATCGAATCAGGGTTGCATGGAACAGGGATAATATCCTCTGCTTTAAAAAGATCTGTCTGAGATATAATATCACTACTGGCCTCTGTTAAGCTGTATTTATTTACCTTAGGGTCAAAATTTTCAACTCGACCTGCGAATTGAGTAGGCTGGAATGTAACCCCTCTGATGCGCTTCTGTTTTGTTGCAAAATCTATTATTTTTCCAAGCTCTTCGTTGTTAAGCCCCTTTTCAACAGTCGCCACCAGAGTTGTATGAATATTATGTTTATTCAGTCTATCTAGACACTTATCTCTGACTTCAGTCAGGTCCTTTCCTCTCATCTTTATTAATGCCTCAGGCTTAAAAGAATCAAACTGAAGATATATCTCAACGGCAGTATTTTCAGTCCCAATTGCATCGTATGTTATAAGTATCTCTGCAAATTCTTCGCTTTGTGCTATTCTAACGCAATTGGAGTTAACCATAATATGCCGGATAGGCAGGGTCACCGCATAATCAAGAATTTCAAAGAAATTAGGGTGAATAGTAGGCTCTCCCCCACTGATCTGAACAATATCAGGTTCCCCTTCATGCAACACAACCGAATCAAGCATCGCTTTCACTTCATCTAAGGTTCGGTGTCTTCCATATGTTGGGCTTGATCCTGCATAGCAAGTTGGACAAGTGAGGTTACATCTATCTGTTATTTCAACAATACTTACGCACGAGTGCTGCTCATGATCCACACACAGACCACAATCATATGGACAACCATACTTGACTGGCATATCCATTTTAACTGGGGTCTCACCTGGCTTAATATACTCTCTGCATCGCTTATAGTATTCAACATCCGTTGCCACTAAAACTTTTTCTTTTCCATGGGTTGGACAATGCTTCAATAGATATACATTATCATTTTGAAAAACAACCTTGGCATCGATTAGATTCAAGCAGGATGTGCAGAGGCTTCGTGTCAGATCATAGTATGTATAATTTCTTACGCCCATATATAAACTTAAGGAAATAGATATCTATTTAAAAATCTTAATCCTTCCGATTAAAATATGAAAAAACATGACAAAGTCTGCCCTTAGACTGTATAGCGGATGTTTAAAGGTTGCTGGATTGTTTTTTTCAATAAAAAAGTGAGAAAACCAAGCAAGCCCGTATCCGCACAATGGCATCAAATAAGCATACACTAAATCAAACGTATACACATACAGGAGAAATAAAATAGAAACAAGCAATGTACCTATAAAATGAAACAATTTTGTCAGACTTTTAGAATGTTCTGATAGGTAAAATGGGTAAAAATCAGAAAATGATTTAAAATTCACACTAAAGAATCTTTAAAGTAGCCAAATACTACTTCTTGATTTTATCTGGTTTTTTTGATTTTCTGGGCTTCTTTTTTATTTTAATTGGCTGATCAGAATCAAGTTTTTCCTCTTTTTCTTTTTTAAACTCTATATTTCTATCTGATTCTCTTGGATCCAGATGCTTGCTATTTTTTTTATCTAGAGGTTTTACATGTTTTCTTGATTTTTCACGTATCTTTTTTGGATATTTATTCTGAAGTCTTTTCATTTTATTCTTATAAGCATCTCTAAGATTTTCTAGTTCCTGTTTTTGTTGCTTTTTTAGAGTCTGCTTCTTCATTTCATATTTTTCACGAATCTGTTCTCTCTGATCCTCGAATTCTTCTCGTAATTGATCTATTGCAGCTTGTGCCTCTGGATCTTTAGTCTCAACTCTATCAATGAATATAGGTTTTTTCTGTTTGCTCTTTACATCAACTGCATTATCTGCTGGATATAGCATTGAAATAGCAATAATAGTAATTATAATTTTACTCATAGTTCCTCCGGTTTATAGGTTTTACTAGCTAAACCTCTATATGTTTCCATTTTCCTTGCCACACTCTAAATATAATTAACCCCGCCTCTACAAACAAGAACAGAGCAAAGGCAATCCATGGGCCAGCTAATCCAAAATTAAAGGTAATACCAAACAAATAGCTCAAAGGGACAAAAATACCCCAGCTAGCTGCTATGCTTAAGTATGCAGTAAATTTTGTATCACCTGCTCCAGAGAGTGCAAACCATAATGTAATTGCAAAAACATCAATAAACTGAATGGCCCCCACCCATGGAAGAATTTTAACACCTAGCTGAATAACCTCTATGTCCTTAGTGAATATAGGGATAATATAATTCGGGAAAAAAATAAAGACTAGCCCCATTGTACCCATTATGATAAAAGAGCCTCTTAATCCTTCAACGATAGATTGACTAGCTTTATCGACTCTCTCCTTTCCTAAATATTTTCCAACCAGTGTCGCGCATGCCTGGCCCACACCATCTGCTGGGAGAAAGGAAGCGTGAGCAACCGCAAACACAACCTGAGTGGCCGCAAGCTGAGTTGTTCCGATCATCCCCATTATTTTATAGAAACTTATAAACGCTGAGTTTAAGACTATCTCACTTATTGATTGAGGATATCCAATTACAAACTGCTTTTTCATCATACTAAAATTTAATTTTAACTTAAATACTTGATATTTGGCTTTTATCTCACTATTAAACAGATATAAGAAGTAAGCAATCATCATAAGAATAGAGGAAAGCAAGGTTGCGATTGCTGCTCCTTTAACTCCAAGCTCCTGGAAATCATACCATCCCCATAGAATAGAAATCCAACCCATATCATGTGAATTAAAAAATAAATAAATATTTTCATATCCATAGATCAGCGCTGCATTTAGATATATATTTAATAAATTTGAAATAATAGTGACATACATCAGGACCTTTGTTTTTTCAATACCAGTATAAAAGCCCTGAAAAACAAACGCTGAAACCGAAAAATAAATTGAAAAAGAAACCATTGATAGATAGCTACTACAGATTGGAATCACATTTGGGTCACTTAAAAAAAGTGGGACAATATAGTCACTCAAATAATATACCAAGAAAGACAATGGTGCTGTAAACAAGAAAGACATAAACTGCGTGTTCCTTAGCGCTGTTCCACAGTCAGAAAATTTTTCTTGTCCCATCCTTCTTGCAACGACAGATTGCGTCGCTATTCTAAATCCAATACCATCACTAATGGCAATCCAAATCAACATTCCACTCATCGCCACAGCAACCAAAGAATTATTACCTAAATGGCCAACCATCGCTGTATCTGTAATATGCATAAAAACCCGACTAATATTGCTTAGGATTACAGGGAATGCCAAGAGCATCACTTCTTTAAATAGAGAAAAATCTGGATTAAGGATAAACCCCTTAATTTTATGAAGCATGAATATTTTTTATTAATTGAATGTAAAATTGAATCATATTCAAGAATGATTCTTTTGATATTTTTTCATTTGCACCATGAATCATTGGAAGATCTTCAGGTTCTAGTTCTATGGGCATGAA
>CAYOOR010000003.1:0-3673 GCA_964405695.1 uncultured Alphaproteobacteria bacterium | reverse complement strand
ATGGTGGTGTATTTAATTTAATTGTTTATAAAAATAAGATTGTACCAGATGAAAATATTGAATTAATTAAAGGAAAAATTAATCCAAAAAACACTGATTTAGTTAGAGTACATGCTTTAAATTTTTTAACTGATATTTTAGGCACATCTTCATTTTTTGATAACCAAATAAAAAAATCAATGGAGATGATATCAAAAAAAAAAATGGTGTTATTGTTATAATTAGAGAACCAAGATCTTGGAGTTTATCTCAAAGAATAAAATCTAATTTTGATGATAAAAAAAAAATATTACAATTAAGAGATTATGGGGTTGGAGCACAAATTTTAATTGATTTAGGTATTAAAAATATGATTTTAATATCAAATAGTAAAAAAACTATAGTAGGACTCGAAGGATATGGATTAAAGATAATTAAAACAATACCAATAAAATGAAAAAAAAAATAAAAATTATATATTCAATGTACTATTACAAAGATGTAATTAAACCTATGATTGATTTTTTGAAAAAAAATAAACAATTTGAATTTAATTATTCAGAAGTTGCAGGATCCTTTGAAATACCTTTTGAAATAGCTAGAAGTATAAAAGAAGATGTGATTAGTAATGAAAATGTTGTCAGTTCCTTTAAAGGAAAAGGTAAAGAAAATATTAGAGATAATATTGTTCAAATGGCAAAATTAAGTCAATTGAATTTGAGTAATCAATGTATTTATTCAGGTTATTTAGCTTTAGGATGTATTATTAAAGGTAAAACAGTGAATCATCTTGCTATTTCTAACGCAATTTTTACAAATTTACAAAGAATAAGCATTGAAAATATTATTCCAATAGGTAATGGAATATTCAATGCTAATGATAAAAGAGAAGCATTGAAAAAAAATATTAAATGTGCGGAACAAGCGGTTAATGCTTTACATAGTTTACTTAAATGAAACCAAAAAAAAAAGGATCAAGGCTTTGGTCAAGAATTTTAGCAGCTCAAGCTTTATATCAATTATCTTTAAATAAAAGTATTAATATTAATTTAGTAAAAAAGAATCTGCTTAAAGATAAAGAAATGAAAAATTCGCCTGATACAAGATTTTTTAATAGATTGGTAAATGAAACAATAAAAAATAAGAAAATATTAAACTCAAATATTGAAAAAATAGTTACAAAAAAGAAATTTTTAAAATTTGAAATATTAATTAAATCTATTTTAAATTTGGGCGCTTGTGAAATTTTATTTTTTAAGAACTTATCTCATAAAATATCTATTTCTGAATATAATAAAGTTAGTAGTTCTTTTTTAAATAAAAAAGAAGTTGGTTTAATAAATTCTATTTTAGATAAATTATCAAAAAATAATAATAATGGATGAATATGAAGTAATTAAAAAAATTTTTCGACCTTTATCTTTTGGAAATTATCTATCATTTAATTTAAATGATGATGTGTGTTACTTACCAATTAATAAACAAATAATCGTAAATACTGATTCAATTGTTGAAGGAGATCATTTTGAAAAAAATGAAAAGAATCCTAGTTTCATTTCTCAAAAATTACTTAGAGTTAATTTAAGTGATTTAGCTTCTAAAGGCGCCACCCCCTTTGGTTATACTTTGAATTTGTCATTACCTAAAAAATTAAACAATAAACATTTAATAAAATGGATTAAATTATTTGCCAAAGGACTTAGACATGATCAAAAAAAATATAATATAAAATTATTAGGTGGTGATACAGTAATTGTCAGCACCAATCTTGTTTTATCATTAACTTTATATGGTTTTAAAAATAAGAGAATTATTAAAAGATCAACTGCTAAAATTAATGATGATATATTTGTTACTGGCACTATTGGAGAGAGCGGTATTGGTTACAAAATAGTAAAAAAAAAATTAAAACTTGATAAAAATTTGAATAATTATTTTTTAGGTAAATATAAATTACCCGAACCGCCTGTAAATTTTGGAAATCAATTATTTAAATTTGCAAATTCAGCAACGGATATATCTGATGGTCTTTTAGCGGATTTAAATAACATTAATTTATCTTCAAATTGTGGAGCAAAAATTTTTTTAGAAAAAATTCCATTTTCTTATAAAACAATTAAGGTAATAAAAGATAAAAAAATAGATATTAAATATTTAATTACATGTGGTGAAGATTATCAAATCATTTTTACATCAAAAAAAAAAAATTATAAAAGAATTTTAAATTATTCAAAAAAAAATAAATTAAAAATCACAAAAATAGGCGAGGTAATAAAGAAGAAAAAATTATTAGTGTTAGGTGCTAATAATAAACAATTATTTTTTAAAAATTTAGGTTTTCAACATTTTTAGTTTGATTTTTTAAAAAAAACTATTTAAAACATAGTTAACATGAATCCAATTATATTTTCAATTTTGTGTGGGATAAGTTCTATACTTTATGGCATTATTATTTCAAAAAGTATTTTATCAGCAGACACTGGAAACAAAAGAATGCAAGAAATTTCACTTGCTATTCAAGAAGGTGCTAATGCATTTTTAAATAGGCAGTATTTAACTATTTCCTATGTTGGTTTTGCGATATTTTTATTAATATTTTATTTTTTTAATTTTAAAGTTGCATTTGGTTTTTTTTTAGGAGCTGTTTTATCAGGACTAGCTGGTTATGTTGGCATGCATATTTCTGTTCGTTCAAATTTAAGAACTGCATCTGCCTCTTCAAAAGGATTATCCGAAGGTTTAAAAATTGCTTTTAGAGCAGGATCAGTTACAGGAATGTTAGTTGTTGGCTTAGCTCTTTTGTCTATAAGTTCATATTATTTTTTTTTGTTATATATTGGAGTTAACGGTAGAGATTTAATAGAGCCATTAGTAGGTTTAAGTTTTGGTGCATCTTTAATTTCTATTTTCGCTAGACTAGGTGGTGGTATTTTTACTAAAGGCGCTGATGTTGGTGCTGATTTAGTTGGTAAAGTTGAGGCAGGAATACCAGAGGATGACCCTAGAAATCCTGCTGTTTTTGCAGATAATGTAGGAGATAATGTAGGCGATTGCGCTGGAATGGCTGCGGATTTATTTGAAACTTATGTTGTAACAGTTGTTGCAACTATGGTTTTAGCTTCAATTTTTTTTAGTCAAAGTGATTTGTTGTTTCAAATAATGTCTTATCCTCTTGCAATTGGAGGAGTTTGTATAATAACAAGTATTATTGGAACTTTTTTTGTTAAATTAGGTAATTCAAATAATGTTATGGGGGCGTTATATAAAGGGTTTTTTGCTACAGCAATATTATCAATATTAGGTTTATGGTTTTTAACAGATTTATTTTTAGGATTAAATCAAGAATTTTCATTCAATGATGAAAGTTTTTATGGAATTGATTTATTTTATTGTGGTGTTACTGGTTTAGTAATAACAAGTTTATTAATTTGGATTAAAGAATATTACACAGGAACAAATTTTAAACCTGTACAAAGTATTGCTAAATCGTCAGAAACTGGACATGCAACAAATATAATACAAGGTTTAGCAGTTAGTTTAGAAGCAACTGCTATACCGGCAATAATAATTTGTATAGGAATTATTGTATCTTTTAAAATTGCAGGTTTATTTGGAATTGCAATATCTGTCACATCTATGCTGGCTTTAGCCGGTATGGTAGTCGCTTTAGATGCTTATGGTCCTGTAACAGATA
>CAYOOR010000002.1:0-14772 GCA_964405695.1 uncultured Alphaproteobacteria bacterium | reverse complement strand
GCTGTTCCTGGAAGCTCACCAGATTTTTTTGAAAAAGCTGCGAAATCTGAAGCAGATGTAATTTTTTTAGATTTGGAAGATGAAGTTGCACCGGACGATAAAGAAAAAGCAAGAAAAAATATAAATCAATCACTTAATGATAATGATTGGGGAAATAAAGTAATGTAAGTAAGGATAAACGGATTAGATACACATTATATGTATTGAGATGTTGTTGACATTATCGAAAAAGCTGGAGAAAGACTTGATTTAATTATGATCCCTAAAGTAGGAACAGCAAGAGATGTTTATGCTGTTGATATGTTAGTAACACAAGCAGAAAATTATATGAAAAGAAAAAAAAGAATTGGTTTTGAAATGATCATTGAAACTGCATTGGGAATGCAAAATGTTTATGAAATAGCAACGGCAAGTAAAAGAAATGAGTCTCTTCATTTCGGAATTGCAGATTATGCTGCATCAACTAAAGCAAAAACAACTGGTATAGGTACACAAAATCCAAAATATTCAGTTTTAACCGATGCTGATAAAGCTGGTAAAAGAGACGTTGTTTGGAACGATATGTGGCATTATCCATTAAGTAGAATGGTAATTGCTGCAAGAGCAGCAGGGTTAAGACCAGTCGATGGCCCATTTGGAGAAATTAAAGACCCAGATGCATATAAATCATCAGCTAATAGAGCTGCAGTTTTAGGTTGTGAAGGAAAATGGGCAATACATCCTTCTCAAATTGATTTAGCTAATAAAATTTTTACACCTCCAGAAGATGAAGTAACTAAAGCTAAAAGAATTTTAGAGGCTATGGAAGAAGCTCAAAAACAAGGTAAAGGAGCAGCTTCGTTAGATGGTAGATTGATTGATCTTGCTTCAGTTAGACAAGCAACTGTTATGGTACAAAAATCAGAGTTAATTAATAAAAAATAAAGTATAATAATTACTATTGTGAGACATACACTAGATTTTGAAAAAACTATTTCTGATTTACAAGATAAGATTACAAAATTAAAAGAAACAGGTTCTGATAAGACAAGTTTGGTCGAACTTAATGAACAAATTGAAGATATTAAGTTAAAAATAGATAAAAAATTAAATGAAATTTACAAAAAATTAACTCCTTGGCATAAGTTACAAGTTGCTAGACACCCTAATAGACCACATTTTTCAGATTATTTAGAAAATTTATTCCCTGATTTTGAACCTTTATCTGGTGATAGATTATTTAAAGAAGACCCTGCATTAATATGTGGTTTTGGAACATTTAATGAAAAATCTGTTATGGTTATTGGTCAAGAAAAAGGTAAAGATACAGAGGGTCGAATTAAGCATAATTTTGGAATGCCAAAACCAGAAGGTTACAGAAAAGCTATAAGAGTTATGAAATTAGCTGAAAAATTCAATTTACCAATAATAAGTTTTGTAGATACCCCAGGTGCATATCCAGGTGTAGGCGCTGAACAAAGAGGACAATCAGAAGCTATTGCAAAATGTATTGAAGTTTCTTTAGCATTAAAAGTTCCAACTATTTCAATTATTATAGGAGAAGGGGGATCTGGAGGGGCAGTTGCTATAGCTACAACTAACAAAGTATTAATGTTAGAACATTCCATATATTCTGTTATATCACCAGAAGGTTGTGCATCTATTTTATGGAAAGATACTAAGTATGCAAAAGAAGCTGCAGAAGCAATGAAAATAACGGCACAAGATTTAAAAGAACTTAATATAATAGATTCAATAATATCTGAACCAATTGGCGGTGCGCATAGAAATTCAGCTCAAACTATAAAAAACGTTGGGAATGCAATAAAAATTAATTTAAAGAATATAATTAATTTGACTACTGATGAGATTTTAAGATTAAGAAAAAATAAATATTTAATGACAATTAGTCATTCAGAATAATTTTAAGCAATTTTTCCACAGCAATGTTTATATTTTTTTCCTGATCCACAGGTACATGGTGAATTTCTAGGGACTTTAAAACTCTTAATAGAAGTAGTATTCTTTTTTTCTAATTTTGGATCTTTATAAACTTCATTTTGTTGTTCTTGTGAATCTTCTTGTTCAAATTGTATATTGCTTAATACTTTACTTATGTTTCTTTTAATGTTTAAAAGCATATTTTCAAAAAGTTCAAATGCTTCTCTTTTGTATTCATTTAAAGGATCTTTTTGTCCATATGCTCTAAGTGATATACCTTGCTTTAAATAATCTAAAAAAAGTAAATGATCTTTCCATGAATGATCTATTATTTGAAGTAAAAAACTTTTTTCTACGGATCTAAAATTCTGACTCCCTATATTTTTTTCTTGTTCTTTTTCAGAATTTTCAATATCGCTTAGTAGTATTTTTTTAATTTCATTATCTGCAACACCTTCTTTTTTCGCTAATTTTTTTAAATCTTTTTTTATTCCAAATATTTCTTTTAATTCATTTTCAAGATTATCTAGATTCCATTGTTCAAAATATGTGTTTTCAGGAATATTTTTTTTAATAATATCATCAAGAGTATCTCGTTTCATATTTTTAATAAAATCTTTGACATCATTAGATTCCATAATTTTATTTCTTTGGTCATAAATTACTTTTCTTTGGTCATTCATAACATCATCAAATTTTAATAAAGATTTTCTAATATCATAATTTCTAGCTTCAACTTTTTGTTGCGCTTTTTCTAATGCTTTATTAATCCATCTGTGTGCAATTGCTTCACCTTCTTTTAAGCCTAAGGTTTTTAGCATCCCATCTATTTTATCAGATCCAAATATTCTCATTAAGTCATCTTCTAATGAAATATAAAATTTAGATTCTCCTATATCACCTTGTCTTCCACATCTTCCTCTTAATTGATTATCAATTCTCCTACTTTCATGTCTTTCCGTTCCTAAAACGAAAAGTCCTCCAGAATTTATAACTATTTTTCTTGCATCATCTATTTCTTTTTCAAGTTTTGTTTTTTGTTTATCATTTATTTTTTTTTTGTTTTCAGCTTCAATTTTTTTAATTTGCATATCTAAATTTCCGCCTAATTGTATATCTGTACCTCTTCCTGCCATATTAGTTGCAATTGTTACTGAACCTTTTTGACCTGCTTGAGCAATAATATATGCTTCTTGTTCATGATATTTTGCATTTAATATACTATGTTCAATTTTTTTATTTTTAAGTATCTTTGATAATTCTTCGGATTTTTCGATACTTACAGTTCCAACTAAAACAGGCTGATTTTTTTTTTTACATTTTTCAATTTGAGAAACTATAGCATCATATTTTTCTTTATTTGTTCTATAAATTTCATCATCAAAATCAGACCTTATACATTCTTTATTTGTTGGAATTTCAATAACTTCAAGTTTATATATATCTAATAATTCAGGCGCTTCTGTCATTGCCGTTCCTGTCATTCCAGAAAGTTTTGGGTATAATCTAAAATAATTTTGAAATGATGTTGAAGCTAAAGTTTGGTTTTCTTTTTGTATTTCAACTCCTTCTTTAGCCTCTAGAGCTTGATGGAGCCCTTCTGAAAATCTCCTTCCTTCCATCATTCTTCCAGTAAATTCATCAATTATTATTATTTGATTATTTTTAACAATATAATCGGTATCTTTTTCAAATAATTTATGTGCTCTGAGCGCTTGATTAATATGATGTAAAATTAAAATATTTTCTGAATCAAATAAATTATTATTTTTTAATAATTTTTTTTCTTTTAAAATCTTTTCGACTTCTTCAACGCCTTTATCAGTTAAATTAACACTTTTACTTTTTTCATCTTTTTCAAAATCTTTTTCTTTTAAATTTGGAATAAATTGATTTATTTCACCATATAATGATGAAGTATCTTCTGTAGGACCTGATATAATTAGTGGGGTTCTAGCTTCATCAATTAAAATATTATCTACTTCATCAACAATGGCAAAATTATGTTTTTTTTGAACTAAAGTATCTTTAGAATACTTCATGTTATCTCTTAAATAATCAAAACCAAACTCATTATTTGTTCCGTAAGTAATGTCACATTTATATGCATTTTTTCTTTTTTCATCTTCAATACCTCCAGTTATACATCCAACAGAAAGATTTAAAAAATTATAAATTTTCCCCATCCATTCCGAGTCTCTTTCTGCTAAATAATCATTAACTGTTACTATATGAACACCTTTGTCTTCTAAAGCGTTAAGATATGCTGCTAAAGTTGAAACTAGAGTTTTACCTTCCCCAGTTTTCATTTCTGCAACCATACCTTTGTGTAATACAATTCCTCCAACTAATTGAACATCATAATGACGCTGTTTCAGAGTTCTTTTTGAGGCTTCTCTTACTACAGCAAATGCTTCGGGTAATAAATCATCTAAAGTTTCTTTATTTTTTAATCTTGATCTAAATTCTTTAGTTTTATTTTTTAAATCAATATCAGATAATTTTTCAAATTTTTTTTCTAAATTATTAATTTGATCAACTTTATTTTGTAATTTACTAACAAATCTATCATTTGCGCTTCCGAATATTTTTTTTGCAAATTTTAAAAACATTTTTATTTATTTATAATATAAATATTTAATTGAGAATATTTATATAATATCTAATTACAAGATATATAAGACACTATATAATTTTTTTTATTAATTAATTTTTTATGCCAAAATCACTAAAAAAAATTAGAATGCCTAATGTAGAAGGAGTTCTATTCTCAACCGGGAATTGTGGACTGAAAAAGAAAGAAAAAGATTTAGCTATAATACAATTAGATAATTCTTCGAAGACAACCGCAGTTTTTACAACATCTAAAACAATCGCTGAACCTGTAAAATGGTCTAAAAAGAACATTAATAATAAAATTAAAGCTATAGTAGTCAATTCAGGAAATGCTAATGCCTTAACTGGTAAAAAAGGTCTAGATTCAATTAAAAACTACACGAAATTAATTGCAAATAAAATTAATTGTAAACAAAATAATATTTTAGTTGCATCGACAGGTGTAATTGGTGAACAATTAAATTCAAAATTGATTAATACTGAAATTCATAATTTAATTAAAAAATCTAATTATAAATGTTGTAGTTGGAATAGTTTATGCCAATCTATTATGACCACAGATACTGTTCCAAAATTTTCTTCAAGAAAAATAAAATATGGCAAAGAAACAATTATCATTAATGGTATTGCTAAAGGCGCAGGTATGATACATCCTAATATGGCAACTATGCTAGCATTTATATTTACAGATGCTTTAATATCAAAAAAGAATTTAAAAAAAATACTTTCAAATGGAGTAAAGAATTCATTTAATAGTATTACAGTCGATGGAGACACATCAACAAATGATAGTGTTTTTTTTACTGCAACATGTAAAAAAAAAACCAATATTACTTATTCTAAAGATAAAAATTCTATAAAATTTATTAATGCATTTAATGATGTTTTATTAGATTTAGCACTTCAAATTGTAAAGGATGGAGAAGTGGCAAAAAAAATTATTAAAATATCAGTTAAAAATGCTAAAAACCATTCAAATGCAAAAAATATTGCTTTTTCTGTAGCAAATTCATTACTTGTAAAAACACTTTTTAGTTCTAATGAATTGAATTTTGGAAGAATTTTTATGGCAATTGGTAAAAGTAAAGAATTTATCAAACAAGAAAAGATTACTTTGTTATTGGGGAATAATTTAATAGCTAAAAACGGTGTTTTATTAAATATTATTAATAAAAAAAAAATAAAAAAATATATGAATCAAAAAAATTTAGATTTAACAATTAATTTAAATATTGGAAAAGAAAAATCGACAATATATACGTGCGATTTAACAAATGAATATATTAAAATTAATACTAATTATTTAAGTTAATTGAAAAAAAAAATTATATATGTATCTGCCGTTGCACTAATAGATTGGCAAGGAAAAGTTTTAATATCTTTAAGACCAGAAAAAAAAATTTTATCAAATTATTGGGAATTTCCTGGAGGAAAAATAAAAAGTAATGAAATGCCAGAGGATGCAATTATTAGAGAAGTTAAAGAGGAATTATCAATAGATATTGATAAACAATCATTAAAGATATTTAATTTTAATACTTATTCCTATGAAAAATACCAAGTTATAATTTTTTTTTATACTTGTAGAAGTTGGAAAGGGAATCCTAAATCTAATGAAAACCAGAAAATTCTATGGGTTGAAATTAACAAATTGCAAAATTATAAATCATTACCTGCTAATAAAAAATTCATTTCTGAATTAAAAAAAATTAATAAAACAAAATAATTATTTTTTTTTAATTTTATTTAATAGTGCATCTGATAGTTTATTTTTACCTGATCCTGGAAGTTTAGGTTTTTGTTGGCTAGCATGTTTTTTCCATCCTATAAAATAAATTATTTCGTATGTTGCATAAATTTTACCTTTTTCAGAGAAATCTTTTTTATAAATTTTATTTGCTAAATCAAATAATTTTTTTGAAGTAAAATTTTTTTCTCTGTTAATTAAACTGTTACTCTCTCCCATTCCTTTAAGGTCTTTCATTAATGAAAAAATATCTTTGTAATAGATTTTTATAATATCTTTATCTACAACTGGTAATTGAAAACCAGCTTTTTGAAGTAACATTCCTGCGTCTTGAATTCTAATAAATGGAGATACTCTTGGTGATATTTTATTAAATATCTTATCTTCAGCATAACACAATGATTGCTTTAATTCTTGTAGTGTTTTTTTTCCAAAAATACTGCATAAAAATAAACCATCAGGCTTTAAAATCCTATTTATATCATTTAAAGTTTTAAATAAATCATTTGTCCAATGAAGATATAAATTACTGTATATCAAACTAAATTTGTTATTTTTGAATGGGAGATTTTCTTCATCTAAAACTAATAAATATTTTTTTTTTAATGTTTCCCTTTTTTTTGTTATTGAAAGCATTTTTTTAGAAATATCTGTTAAAAATATTTTTTTTATTGTTTTTTCATTTTCTGATAGAGAGACTATTTCTCCAGTTCTCGAACCGATTTCAAGAATATTTGAAAAATTTCTTTTTATAAAGTTTAATCTGTTAAATAATCTCTTATTTATCTCAGTAAATAGGTAATTATATTGCTCATAATTTTTAACAGCTTTATTCCTAGAAATTTGTTTTTTTTTTTACTAAAAATTTTTATATTATTTACCATCTTTAATATAAAATTATCAAAATTTTTATTTTTTAAAATGTTGAAAAGATATAAAAAATTTAAAGTAGCATGTATTCAAATGAATTCACAAGATAATTTTGAGTCAAATATAAGGTTTATTGAGAACAAAATTAATATTTCAATTAAAAAAAAAGTAAAATTAATAGTACTTCCAGAGAATTGTTTTTTTATGGCAAAAAATAATAATTATTTGTTAAAATTTAATTATTCAGAAAGTAAAAATCCAGGAATATTAAAAATTCAAGAGTTGGCAAAAAAATTTAAAATATGGATTATTATCGGATCTGTTTCTGTAAGAGAGAAAAAAAATTTTTTTAATAGATCTTTGTTAATAGATCCAAATGGAAAAATTAAATTAAGATATAATAAAATACATTTATTTTCAGCAAAATTGCCGAATGGCGATTTTTATAATGAAAGAAAATATTTTAATCAAGGCAATAAAATATCTTTACTAAATACATCTTTAGGTAAAATTGGTTTAACTATTTGTTATGATCTCAGATTTTCTTATTTATATAGAAAATTAGCTATAAAAGGAGCTGAAATAATAACTATACCTTCAGCATTTACAAATTTTACCGGAAAACTTCATTGGCATAGTTTATTAAAATCAAGAGCAATAGAGACAGGTTGTTATATTTTAGCACCAGCACAACAAGGAATTCACCCAGATGGGAGAAAAACATTTGGCCATACAATTATAGTAGATCCTTGGGGTAAAATTATTAATGAGAGTAAAAATAAAGAAAATATCATTATTAGTGAAATTAATATAAATAAAGTTTATTCAGCAAGGAACGCAATACCATCTTTAAAATTAAATGTTAAAATTTAATTTTTTGGTTGTGGAATTATTCTTAAATAAGGCTTAATAGTTTTCCATCCCTTAGGAAATTTAGTTTTAGCTTCACTATCAGTGACAGCTGGAATTATTATACAATCTTCACCGTTTTTCCAATTAACTGGTGTAGCAATTTGGTGTTTAGCTGTTAATTGTAATGAATCAACTACTCTTAAAATTTCTTTAAAATTTCTACCAGTACTTGCAGGATAGGATAACATTAGTTTTATTTTTTTATCCGGGCCTATAATAAAAACAGTTCTTACAGTTAGTGTGTCAGATGCGTTTGGATGAATCATACCATATAAATTTGAAACTTTTTTATCTGTATCGCAAATTAATGGATAATTTACAGCATGTCCCTGGGTTTCTTTTATATCTTTTAACCAATTTAATTGATCATCAGATTGATCAACACTTAAACCAATTATTTTAACATTTCTTTTATTAAATTCATTTTTTAAACCTGCCATATAACCTAGTTCTGTAGTACATACAGGAGTAAATGATTTTGGATGAGAGAATAATATTGTCCAACTTTCATTTATCCATTTATGAAATTCTATTTTTCCTTCAGTAGATTCAGCAGTAAAATTTGGAGCTATATCACCAATTCTTAATGTCATAACAATTATAATATATATATTTAATATATGTTGTCTATATAATTGTAAATATTAATATTTTACACTAAATAATTGTATTATTTAGAAAAAACCATAAAATAATTTATATCAGTGTCTTCAGATAAAAACCATTTATTTTGTATTGGATTAAATTTCATTCCTACAATTTCTTTTAAATGCATTTTTTTTGATTTAAGTAAATCATCAATTTCTTGAGGTTTAATAAATTTTTCGAATTGGTGAGTTCCTATTGGAATCCAATTTAAAATATATTCTCCACAAATTTTAGCAAAAATTAGAGATTTTATATTTCTATTAATTGTTGATAAAATTAAAATTGAATTTTTTGACATCAATTTTGATATTTTATTTAAAGTATTTTCTAAATCGTCAACATGTTCTAAAACTTCTAAACATAAAATTAAATCAAATTTTTTTTTATTTTTTTTAAAAAAAGTATCTAGGGAATTATTAATATAATTTATTTTTAATAATTTTTTCTTTGCATCATCTTTTGCTTGTTTAATATTTTCAGTATTTTCATCTATACCGGTAACTTTAGCATTCATTTCTGCTAAAACGGACGCAATTAAGCCACCTCCACATCCAATATCTAGAATTTTTTTTTCTTCAATTCTTTTTCCAAACTTTTCTAAAATAAATTTTATTCTTAGTGGATTAATTTTATGTAAAATTTTGTAATTTCCTTGTAAATTCCACCAATCGTTTAATTGTTTTTTTTTCATTTTTTCATTTTAATAATTATTAATAATCATTATTTTATAACCTTCTTATTAAAAAGATTAATTTATTATTTTAAATAGTATTATTAAATGAAAAAAAAATTATTAATTGTAAAAAAGTTTGGTGGTTCTTCTCTTTCAACTGTTGAAAAAATAAGAAAAGCCGCACAAATAATTAAAAAAGAGATTAGTAAAGGAAATCAGCTAATCGTTATTGTTAGCGCTTTAGGAAAGACAACAGATAAATTGCAATCAATAATAAATAAAATTTCCCCTAATGGAGATTTAAAAGAAATTGATACAATCTTATCATCTGGTGAACAAGCATCAGCTGGTTTAATGTCATTAGCTTTAAATAAACTAAATATTAAAGCTAGATCCTTTTTAGGTTGGCAAGTCCCAATCCTTACAAATAACTCACATGGAAAAGCTAAAATTTTAGATATTGATAAAAAAACATTAAAAAATGAAATTAAAAAAGGCTTTACGCCTGTTATAGCGGGTTTTCAAGGTATTTCTGATGAATTTAGAATTGCTACAATTGGAAGAGGCGGATCAGACACAACAGCTGTTGCTATTGCCGCTAAATTATCAGCTGATAGATGTGATATACATACAGATGTACAAGGTGTTTTTACTTCTGATCCTAGATGGATAAAAAAAGCAAAAAAAATAGATAATTTAACTTATGATGAAATGTTAGAAATGGCATCAGTTGGCGCTCAGGTTCTTGAACCAAGATCAGTTTCTTTAGCAAAAAAAAATAATGTTGTTTTGTGGGTAAAATCAAGTTTCGATAATATAAGAGGAACAAAAATATCAGGAAATGTTGTAGGTAAATTAGAAAAAAGAAATGTAAGTGGAATAGTTTTTAGTAATAATGATTCAAAAATAACATTACTTGGGATTCCTGACAAGCCAGGTATTGCAGCAAAAATTTTTGGTTCTTTAGCAGATGAAGATATTAATGTAGACATGATTGTTCAAAATATTTCTTCAGATGGAAAATATTCAGATTTAACTTTTACAGTTTCAGAAACTGATTTATTTAAAGCTAGAAAATGTATAAATAAAATTAAAAATTACATCAAAGTAAAAAATATTTTACCAACAAATAAAGTGGCAAAAATTTCTATTATTGGCATTGGTATGAGAACAAACGCTGGTGTTGCAGAAGAAATGTTTAAGGCTTTGGGTAAAGAAAAAATAAATATCGATTTAATTTCAACTTCTGAGATAAAAATAAGTGTATTAATTTCAAGAAAAAACCTAAAAAAAGCAATAAATGTACTACATAAAGCTTTTGATTTAGAATAGTTATCCACAGACTGTTAATAAAAATTTAACATTTATTATTGTTTGATTTGTAAAAAAAGCTTATATTCTAGATATAAGTAATTAACTAAAGGGATCAAATGAACGAAATACATAAAGAAATAGGGTTATTCCTAAAAACTAAACGTCAAAAAAAGAATTTAACAGAAGAAAAAATTGCAAAAAAGACTAATATTTCAATGCAAAATATTTTAAATATTGAAAGTGGTAGATTTAATTTATTACATGGAGAATTTTATCAAAAAGCATTTATTAAGTTATATTGCAGTGCATTAAGAATTGATAATAAAAAATTATTAGCATTATTAAACCAATCAAATACTGAAATTATAAAAGATGTAAATTTAAATGAAAAAAATGATGAAAAGTTTATTTATAATAAAATGATTCCATCGAGATCATTAATGTTATTTGCTTCATTTTTTTTAATTATTTTATTCGTGATAAATGTTTTTTTTAATTCTTATGTTAAGAATGAAAAATTGGCTAATATAAATCCCAAACCAAATTTAAATATTGAACCAATTAAAGAATATAATTCTTACAGTAATGTTGAAGAATTAGATAGTAAACAGGCCAATTATGATTTAGAAAATTCTAAAGATATTTATGGCAATAATGAATTGTCCATACTTAAACAAATTGTAGCTAAAGATGATGTTTGGGTTGAATTAATAGATAATGACAAAAATACATTAATATCTACAATTTTAAAAAAAGATGAAACTTTTTTATTACCTAAGAATGGAAAAATAATTATTTCAGCTAGTAATGCTGGAGCAATATCATTTAAAATCGGAAATCAAGAACCTATATCTTTAGGAAATGACGGAACAGTTCTAAATTCTGAAATTCTTGGTACTTTAATTAATAAACATTAGCTATAATATTTTTTTTAAAAAGATATGTCTCTAAACTTAAATTTAGGAGATTATAAAAGACGTGATAGTGTATCTGTTAAAGTAGGCAATATTGTTGTCGGAGGTAATAATCCCATTGTTGTTCAATCGATGACAAATACTGATACAGCTGATATTGAAAAAACCTTTCAACAAGTTTTAGATCTTTATAATGCTGGATCAGAAATTGTTCGAGTAACAATTGATAGAGATGAATCTGCGAAGGCTATTCCATATATTAAAGAAAAACTTTTAAAAGTTAATTGTAATGTACCGATAGTTGGAGATTTTCATTATATAGGGCATGTATTATTAAATGAACATAAAGATTGTGAAAAAATGCTAGATAAATACAGAATAAATCCGGGAAATATTGGTTTTAAAGAAAAAAAAGATATTCAATTTTCATCAATGATTGAAGTTGCAGCAAAAAATAATAAACCAGTTAGAATTGGTGTCAATTGGGGCAGTTTAGATCAAGAACTTTTATCAAATTTAATGGACAAAAATTCTAAATTAAAAAAACCTTTGGATGCTGATTCAGTAACAAAACAAGCTTTAATAATTTCTGCGTTAGCAAGTGCAAAAAGAGCTGAAGAATTAGGGCTAAAAAAAGATAAAATAATTATTTCATGTAAAGTAAGTGAATTAGATATTTTAGTTGAAGTTTATGAACAGTTAGCAAAAAAATGTAATTATTCATTACATTTAGGTTTAACTGAAGCCGGAATGGGGATTAAAGGAATTGTTTCTTCAACGGCTGCATTATCATTAATTCTTACAAAAGGAATAGGTGACACAATAAGAGTTTCTCTTACTCCTAAACCTGATGGAGATAGAAGAGAAGAAGTTTATGTTGCTCAGGAAATACTTCAAAATTTAGGAATTAGATCTTTTGCCCCTAAAGTAACAGCATGCCCTGGATGTGGAAGAACAACGAGTAAAGTTTTTCAAGAATTAGCTGAAAAAATTCAAATTTATATAAGAGATCAAATGCCGGTTTGGAAAAAAAAATATAGCGGAGTTGAGTCTTTAAAACTAGCTGTAATGGGATGTATAGTAAATGGACCTGGTGAAAGTAAAAATGCGGATTTAGGCATTAGTTTACCTGGTACAGGAGAAAGTCCTACTATGCCAGTTTTTATAGATGGAAAAAAATCTCATACTTTAAGAGGAGAAAATATAACTGAGGATTTAAAAAAAATAATTCACGATTACATAGAAAAGAAATACAAAAAAAAATGAAAAAATTACAGCCTGTCAGAGGAACAAAAGATATTTTAGAAGAAGAGTATAGACAAATAGTTTTCATTGTTAGTTATTGGCACTATTTAACATCAGTATATGGATTTAATATGATCCAAACTCCTATAATTGAAGATAGTGAAGTTTTTAAAAAAACTTTAGGTATGTCATCGGATATTATTAAAAAAGAAACGTATACATTTAAAGATAGAAGCGATAATGAAATAACATTAAGGCCTGAAGGAACTGCACCTGTAGTAAGATTTTTTATTAATAACAAACTGCATCATGGATTACCACAAAAATTTTCTTATCAAGGAGAAATGTTTAGATATGACAGGCCTCAAAAAGGTAGATTAAGAGAGTTTTATCAATTAGGTGTAGAGATTATAGGAGAAAAGGATATTTCAGCAGATCTTGAGTTAATTCAAATGGCAAGACAATTTGTAAATGCTATAGGTATTTCTGATAGCAAGTTTAAAATTCATGTAAATAGTTTAGGAGATGAAGAAAGTAGAAAAAAATTTTCAGTGGAAATAAAAAATTTTTTTCAAGACCATAAGAAAGATTTAACTAACGAAAGTTTAGAAAGATTAAAAAAAAATCCACTAAGAATTTTAGATACAAAAAATGAAAAAGAAAAAAAACTTTTAGTTAAAGCACCTAAATTAAAAAATTTTTTAAGTAGTAGTTCTTCAGATATATTTGAAGAATTTAAAGAAAATTCTAAAGCATTAAAAATTCCTATTTTTATAAATGATAATTTAGTTAGAGGTCTAGATTACTATAACAATATTTGTTATGAATTTGTTTCAAACGATATTGGTTCTCAAGATTCATTCTTAGCTGGAGGAAGATATGACGGCTTAATAAAAAAAATGGGCGGCCCTGATTATCCAGGATGTGGTTTTGCTGCTGGTGTTGAAAGGATTAGATTGCTATGTTCTAAAAATTTAAAATTACCAAGTGGGATTAATTATGTTGCAATTGCTATAGGAAAAGAAAACAAGATCGAAGCAATGAAATTAATAAATAAATTTAGAGGGGAGATTGAATTTAATAAATATTTTCCAATAGATTTTATTTGTAGAGATAATTTATCCAAAGGACTCAAATATGCTAGTGAAAAGAAAGCAGACTATGCATTAATTTTAGGAGATGATGAAATTTCAAATAAAAAAATTACAATTAAAGAATTGAAAACAAGAAAACAAACAAAAATTAATGTATCAAATTTATTCGATTATCTATTAGATCCGAAAAAAATTAAATTTTAAAAATGAATTTAGAAGAAAACTTAAATAAAATTTTATCAAAGTATGATGAATTACAAAAAAAAGCATCTTCTGATGAAATTATTAATTCACCAAAGGATTATGCTGTTATATCAAAAGAATTATCAGAAATATTACCTACTGTTGAATTAATTAAAAAATTTAAAAAAATTAAAAAAGAAATAGAAGATTCAAATATAATAATTGAAGATATAAAAAGTGATAATGAGATGAAAGAAATGGCTAAATCTGAATTAGAAAATCTGATTAGCGTAGAAAAAGAATTAGAAAAAGAAATTCAAATAGCCGTTTTACCAAAAGATAAAGATGATAGTAAAAATGCAGTTTTAGAAGTTAGAGCAGGTACGGGAGGAGATGAAGCGGGTCTTTTTGCTGCAGATCTCTTTAGAATGTATCAAAGATACTGTGATTATAAATCTTGGAAATTTGAAATTCTTAGCGTAAGTGAATCACTAGCAGGTTCTTATAAAGAAGCAATGGCAGTTGTTTCTGGAGAAAATGTTTTTTCTAAACTTAAGTTTGAATCAGGAGTCCATAGAGTACAAAGAGTACCAGATACTGAAGCAAGTGGAAGAATTCATACATCAGCTGCAACAG
>CAYOOR010000001.1:0-2853 GCA_964405695.1 uncultured Alphaproteobacteria bacterium | reverse complement strand
TGGTAAATTAGCATGGAGAGCAATAAAACCTATGATGCCTGGTAAAGATAAATTTCCATATACAATTAGAGTTGTATCTGAAATTACAGAATCAAATGGTTCGTCTTCTATGGCAACAGTTTGTGGAACTTCATTATCTTTAATGGATGCAGGCGTACCTCTAGAAAAACCTATAGCAGGAATTGCTAAGGGACTAATTAAAGAAGATAAAGATTTTGCTGTACTTACGGATATTTTAGGCGATGAAGATCATTTAGGAGATATGGATTTTAAAGTTGCAGGAACAAAAGATGGAATTACAGCATTACAAATGGATATAAAAATTACAAGTATTACAAAAGAAATTATGGAAAAAGCATTATCGCAGGCCCTAGATGGAAGAATTAAAATTTTATCAGAAATGGATAAAGCAATTGCTTCTTCTCGAAAAGAATTAAATAGTAATGCCCCGCAAATTCAAATTATAAAAATAAATCCTTCTAAAATTAAAGATGTAATTGGATCAGGAGGTAAAACCATAAAATCTATAACTGAGGAAACAGGAGCTAAAATTGATATAGATGATGATGGAACTATTAAAGTAGCGTCAGTTGACTCAGAATCTGGTAAACTAGCTTTAGAAAAAATTGAGGATCTTACAGCTGAGCCAGAATTGAATGCAATATATAGTGGAACAGTTGTTAAAACAATGGATTTTGGAGCATTTGTAAATTTTATGGGCGCAAAAGATGGCTTAGTACATATTTCAGAATTAGCCGATAAAAGAGTTGGAAAAACAACTGATATTGTAAATGTTGGAGATAAAGTAAAAGTAAAAGTAATTGGATTTGATAATAGAGGTAAAATCAAATTGAGCATGAAAGAAATTAAACAAAAAAAGGAAAAAAATTTTAATCAAGCATAATATGCAAAAAAATGCTTATAACTATCAAGATTTAATAAGTTGTACTGAAGGAAAGTTATTTGGAGAGGGGAATGCAAGATTGCCAGCGCCTCCAATGCTAATGATGGATAGAATAATCAAAATTACAAAAGATGGAGGAGAATATAATAAAGGACAAATTATCGCAGAATTAGATATCAAACCTGATATGTGGTTTTTTGATTGTCATTTTAAAAAAGATCCTGTAATGCCAGGATGTTTAGGATTAGACGCATTATGGCAATTGGTCGGTTTTTTTTTAGGATGGATGGGCGCACCTGGAAAAGGAAGAGCGTTGGGAGTTGGAGAAGTTAAATTTTCAGGAGAAGTTTTAAAATTTGCAAAAAAAGTTCAATATACACTTAATTTCAAAAGAATAATTATAAAAAAATTGGCTCTAGGGGTCGCGGATGGTATAATGTCAGTTGATGGTAAAGATATTTATAGTGCAAAAGATCTTAAAGTTGGTCTTTTTAAAGAAACAAAAAAATAATAAGGTTATCAATTGAAAAGAGTTGTTGTAACGGGAATAGGAATAGTTTCATGCATTGGTAATAATATCAAAGATGTAACAGATTCTCTTTATAATGCGAAGTCAGGAATAACTTTTAGCGAAGAACACAAAAATTTAGGTTTTAGAAGCCATGTATACGGTAAGCCAGATATTAATTTAGAAGAAAAAATAGATCGTAGAGCTTTAAGGTTTATGGGAGACGGTGCTGCTTTTAATCATATTGCGATGGAAGATGCAATTAAAGACGCAAATTTATCTGAAGATTTAGTTTCAAATGTTAATACGGGAATAATTATGGGATCAGGGGGCCCTTCAACTCGTAATATAGTTGAGGCAGCTGAGATTCTTAAAAAAGAAAAAAGTTCAAAAAAAGTTGGACCATTTAGAGTACCTAGAGCAATGAGTAGTACTAATTCAGCTACTTTAGCAACAACGTTTAAAATTAAAGGTGTGAATTATTCAATCAGTTCAGCGTGTTCAACAAGTGCACATTGTATTGGTAATGCTTATGAACTCATACAAATGGGCAAACAGAGTATAATTTTTGCAGGCGGAGGAGAAGAATTAGATCCAACTTTATCAGTGTTATTTGATGCTATGGGTGCTTTATCTTCGAAATATAATTTAGAACCGGAAAAATCATCTCGTGCTTATGATAAAGATAGAGATGGATTTATAATATCAGGAGGAGCAGGAGTATTAGTTTTAGAGGAATTAGATAGTGCAATTAAAAGATCCGCAAAAATTTATGCTGAAATTATTGGATATGGTGCAAATTCAGATGGCTATGACATGGTTCAACCATCTGGTGAAGGTGCAGTAAGGTGCATGAAACAATCTTTAAATAATTTAAATTTAAAAATAGATTATATTAATACACATGGAACTAGTACGCCAATTGGAGATATTAAAGAAATTGAAGCTATGAAAGAATTGTTTAAAGAAGATATGCCAAAATTTAGTTCAACAAAATCGTTAACTGGTCATTCGTTAGGAGGTACGGGTGTACAAGAAGCAATTTATTCAATTTTAATGATGAATAATAATTTTATTACAAAATCTGCGAATATACTAAATTTAGACCCAGAAGTTGAAGGACTACCTATTTTATTAGAAACAAAAAAAGATTGTGATTTTAATGCATTGTTAAGTAATAGTTTTGGTTTTGGAGGCACTAATGCATCTTTAGTTTTTAAAAAATTTGATTCTAATGAAAAAAATTTTTTTGTTGAAAAAAAAATTAATAGCCAAAAAGAATTTGAAGGAAAAAAAGGAATTGTTTTTGGAATTGCAAATGATCATTCTTGTGGATGGGGAATAGCTGAAGGTTTATTAAATAAAGGAGCAGAGTTGTGTGTGACTTATCAAAATGATTTATTAAAAAAAAGAGTAGAAAATTTATGTAATTCTAAAATTG